>PBQI01000057.1 GCA_002725625.1 Rhodospirillaceae bacterium
TTTATATTACTTGGCGAACTGCTTTTCCGTTCGGGGACTATTGATGCCCTGTTGAATACCGTAGACGTATTAGTAGGGCGGGTTCGAGGACGGCAATATTTTGTTTCAATAGCTTTATCCACTCTTTTTGGTGCGTTGTCAGGTGCCGCGATGGGCGTTGCGGCCATGCTCGGAAGATCTCTTTTTCCAAGTATGATTAAACGCGGTTATGACGTTAAACTTTCCATCGGGACGATGCTTGCCGGCGCCAGCCTGGCACCAATCATTCCGCCCAGCATATTAGCCATCATCATCGGTACGTTGGCTGACGTATCCATTGCCAAACTGTTGATGGCCGGCATTTTACCGGGACTGCTCTTATCCGGATTATTTGTCATCTATGTGTTGCTCCGTATACACTTCAATCCGTCCCTTGCACCACCACTCGACGACGAATCCAAAACTAAGCCCAATTGGAATGATAAGCTTAGAGCCATCACGCAATCGCTACCGTTTATAGTCATTATCTTTTCCATAATGGGCGTTATTTTTCTCGGTATAGCTACGCCGTCCGAAGCTGCCGCCACGGGCGTTTTCGGTGCCCTTCTCACTGCAGCAATATACAAGAAGCTCAGTTGGAAACTAACGTGGGAGGCAACCGGATCGGCTGCGGCTGTTGGTGCTATGGTTTTAGCTATCATGGCCAGTTCGAAAATGTTCAGTCAGATACTGGCTTTTACAGGCGCGACAAAATCACTGACCCTCGCCATTACCAGCCTGCCCGTTTCGGATATGTCCATGCTATTGGTCATGCTGTTGCTGCCATTCATCTTGTGCATGTTTATCGATCAGATCGCTTTGATGCTGGTAATTATCCCGATTTATGAACCGGTTATTGCATCTCTCGGGTTCGACCCGGTATGGTTCTGGACCCTGTTTCTTATCAATATTACGGTTGGTGGTATTACGCCACCGTTCGGCTACACAATGTTCGCTTTTATCGGCGCTGCCGAAGGAGTGAGCATTAAAGATGTCTTCGCGGCTTCTTGGCCGTTCGTTGGACTATTTATTCTCGGGACCGCAATTTTGATAAAATATCCTAGCATTATTACTTATCTTTCTAGTCTTTTGTAGTTAGATCGGTCTTATACTATTTCTCAAAACAGCATTCGTACCGATAGGGTTTCTAAATGAAAGAATTTGAGAGCCGTTCAACTTTTGCTAGGACACATAGGAATTTTTCGTCTTATCTTTCCGTTTCTCTCCAAATCAACGGTTTTGCATAAAATACCGCGGTCGAGTATCAATCTGGACGGATTGCATTATTGTTATTCTCTAATTTATCCTCGATTTATATATGTTATAATAGTATAACAAAGATATGAATTATATAGATTGAGGCGGAGTGATAATGGCAGCCGTGGATCTCAGATCGTTTCTGACTGAAAATGCTGACAAAGTATGGCAACCGAAGGAATATCTTGCCGTTGAGCACGAGATAACGGCGCTTCAGTATGCCGGCGACTGGGCGGGATCTTATCCTGTTATTCTGGTTGATAACCCGCTTATGCCTGATGGCAGTAGATCGGATATTCCCGTGCTTTGTAATATGACGGCGAGTCGGGAGTTGACGGCCAAGGTTTTGGGGCTATCGGATCACCGGTTAGCCGGGCCTGAATTATTCCAGCGAATATCCGGTGCGATTGAACCGATCAGCGTAAAATCGGGCGATGCGCCGGTGCAGGAGGTGGTCCTCAACGGCACCGATTGCAATCTTGAAAATCTGCCGGCTCTCAAACAGCATGTATACGATCCCGGTCGTTACTTGACTGCCGCCCACGCAACGACATACGACCCCGATACGGGCGTTGATAATACGGCTATTCAGCGCTGCTGGATCAAGGGCCCCCGGAAAATGACCTATTACGCGGTGCCGTCGTCGCACAATGCCCGCAACATGCGCAAGTTCTGGGCGCGGGGCGAGGACTGCCCCATCGCCTTCTGGATCGGCCACCATCCTGCCGTTTCCATCGGCAGCCAGGTGAAACAGGATTATCCCCAAAGCCACTGGTCGACGGTGGGCGGATTTCTCAGTGAGCCGCTGCGTTTGGTGCCATCTATTACCCATGGCGAAAAGATCATGGTGCCCGCCGATGCAGAGATCGTCGTTGAAGGCTGGATTCCCCGGGACAAGATGGAACCCGACGGTCCCTTTGGTGAGTATCACGGCTATTCCGGGCCTCAGGTGTTGGCACCATATTGTGAAGTTTCCTGCATTACCCGGCGCCAAGAGGCTATTTATCACGATTATGGTAGCGGCCTCACCGACATGCTAGTGCCCGATAATATGATGATGGAAGTGAAGCTTTTTGGTATGGCTCGGGAAGTGACGCCGGCCGTTAACGCAATCCACGTGCCGGTGAGCGGACGCCGTTTTCACGCCTACTTAAAACTGTCCGATCCCATGGCAGGTGAGGCGCGGGACGTACTGGCGGCGGTACTGGCCTACCGGCGTCTGAAAATGGCTGTCTCGGTTGACGATGACATTGATATTTTTGATGAACAAGAAATCAATTGGGCCTTGTCGACGCGAGTGCAATGGGAAAGGGACAGCTTTCAACTTTCCGGCTTGTCGGGCTCTACACTCGATCCGTCATTGCCGTCGGGAGCCAGGACCGTATCTAAGATTGGCATAGACGCGACGCTGCCGCAGTCGGAATTAGCCGGTGCTCCGAAGCCCACCCTGCCGCGCTCGGTGGTACCAGATGCGGCTCTCGAAAATGCGGTTGAGATGTTTTCTGCTGCAAAATCCGTGACCTGGTCGGAACAATAAAAAAGGATAAGAAGCAGGCGATGGCGAATATCAAAATTTTGGGATCAGGCCATTGGCGCGAAAAGCGCGGTACGGTGAATTGGGTGTCATGTGGTTCCTGTGAAGAGTGGTTTCATACCAACCAGCGTTTGACGACGGAAGTTGACGCCGGCCGCAGCCGGTTTCATTGCCCAAATTGCCAGACCGAATTTGAGTTTGATGGTGCCCGTGAAATCGTGCTGGTGCCGAACCGATAAGGCGCGCGGATGCCGAAATCTGACACGCTAAGCCACACCATTGATGCCGCGCAGGTGACGCCGCTGTACCATCAGGTGCGGCTCGTGCTTCGGGAAAGCATTATTAATGGCGCCTACATTGCAGGCGAGCTTTTACCCACGGAGGACGAGCTTTGCCGGCAATTCGGTGTTTCCACCACGACAATCAAGTCGGCCTTGAAGGAATTGGTCAATGACGGGATGGTCAGCCGCCAACAGGGCCGGGGTACATTCGTCACCGACCAGGTGGTACAATCCAGATCTTGGTCAAAAGTAATCAGATTGATTGAGCAGGTAACGGCAATCGGCGAGGCGACCGGGATTGGAGAAAGGGATTCAGTCGTCATCGAGCCCGATAAAAATCTGCGGCAGATATTCGGACTTTCAGCCGAGGGACGTTTGTGGCGGGATCGGCATATTCGTCTGCTGGCGGGAAAGCCACTTGGTCGGATAACAGCTCTCGTGCCCGCTGATATCGCAGAGAATTTTGTTTCCGTCGGGGCGGAGGACCAGCCCGTGCTGCTGAAGATCGAAGGTGCGGGTGTCGAGGTTGCCAAGGCGGATCAATCCGTAGGCGCCACTATTGCCGACCCGGTGTTGGCCCATCAATTGAAAATTGAACCCGGTGCCGCCATTGTGCGGCTTCACCGCCGGGTCATGGATGTATCGGGCCGCGTGGTGGAGGATCTGACAGCACTTTACCGGGCCGACTACTACGAATACCGGACCGAGCTTAGGCGGTATAGTGGGGATGAGGATTCGTCGGCGCCAAATCCATGGGCTTTCCCTTAAGCGGTGGTAATATCTCTTTTATAACATTGTATTGTTATATAAATATAACAATAATTTTTGTTAATAAACAGCCTTTTTATAAGAATTATAAAACATTATAAAATAATAATTGATATATTATATTATCATTAGTATATAGAAGGAACGGATTGCAGTTAGAATGTTTATTGGTCCGTGATAATTTGAATGTCACCCTTGATATACGGGGATATTTTTCAAATCCGGTGGCGTAACGCCGGTACCATTTGAGTTCAAAGGGAGTGAGTTACATGTACAGAAAGATTTTATTGACTGCGGCTGGAATGATGTTGTTGCAAACGGGTGGCGCCGATGCCGCCGACATCAAAGTCGCTTCATTTGTGTCGCCGAAAAGCATGGGTGTCAGCAAGGTGATCAAGCCCTGGATGGCGCGCGTTAAGGCAGATATCGGCGACAAAGTTTCAATGAAAGGCTATTGGGGTGGGTCGCTGGGCAAAAGCCCCGTGAAGCAATATGAATTGGTTAAAAACGGCGTTGCTGATCTGGCATGGATTCTTCCTGGCTATACGTCCGGTCAATTTCCTGAAATGCAGATAACGGAACTGCCGTTCTTGGTCAAAAACGCCAAGGAAGCCGGTTTGGTCGTGCAGCGTCTTCATGATGCCGGTTTTAGAACGGGGCTCGACCATGTTAAATTAATTGGTGCCTGGGCAACGGAGCCGAACTTGCTTTTCTTAAGAAAACCTGTGAAATCGATTGCCGATCTCAAGAACCTGAAAATCCGGAATGCCGGTGCTGTCGGCGGGTACTGGCTTGGTCAAATTGGCGCAGTGCCGCAAACCATGAGTGCACCTAAAATGTCCATTGCCCTGAACCGCAAGACCATTGATGGCGGCCAACAAGGCTGGACGGGGATGCGTACTTTCAAAGCTTTGAATTTGGTTACCCATGTGATGGATCTGCCGCTTGGCGCCATTCCCTTCTTCCTTGGTATGAATAAGAAAAAATGGGACGGACTGCCAAAAGATGTCCAGGCTGCATTCATGAAGCAGGGCGGCGAGAAAATATCTCTGGCCGGTGGTGCGGCTTATTCGGGCGCAACACAAAAAATCATCAAGGCCAATCCGCAGGCACAAAAACTGACGGTCGTTAAGCCGAGCGGAGCTGCTTTTGACAAATTAGCCAAAGATTCTAAAATTTCTGTTCACAGTTGGTGGATAAAGAAAACCAAAAATGGCCAGGCAGTCTATAATAAAGCAGTCGAAATAATTGCTGACGTTCGTAAAAACGGCTAGTCGACAATTAACTTGTATGGTCTAAAGTCTTGGATCAATTCCAACTTAAAAGCAGGCGACTCAGCGGATATTTACGGCTGGTCGCCTGCATTGGTTTTACCGGTCTTGTCCTCGTCGCGTTGTTAACGATGATCGACGGCGTCGGCCGGTGGCTTACCTTGCCGCGAATCCCAGGTTTTAACGACATCGCGCAAATATCTTACGCGATTGTGATTTCATCATGTTTCCCGTCTTTGCTGCTTCGTGACCAGAATGTCGTAATTCGGTTTTTGGGCAAAGGTATCAAGGGGCGGACGAATTATTGGTTGGAAGCATTTGGGAATTTATTGACCCTGGCTTTTTTTGCCATTCTGGTATGGCAATTTTATTTGCTCACCATTGATTTGCAGGTCAGTAACCGAACGTCACCGACGTTGGAATTCCCGATTGCCCCCTGGTGGTGGATTATTACTTTTATTATGACAATCACCGTGCCGGTTCAGGTGCTGGTGGTTTTCGATAGTTTCTGCAGCGCGGTCTTTAATACACCGACCAGATTGCCCAAAGAAGAATCGGAGGGCGTCTGATGGATCCACTGTTATTGGGTGCATTAGGCCTTGGCGCCATGTTCATGCTTATTGCCCTGCATGTGCCGATTGGTGTTGCTATGGGTATTACCGGCGTGACGTCGGTCGCGTTCATCATTGGCTGGGAGCCGGCTCTTACCTTACTAGGTACCGAACCCTCTGCGGCGATTGAGAATGAGGGCTTGGCGGTTGTCGCTCTGTTTCTGCTGATGGGGGCATTTGCCACCGAAGCCGGTGTGTCGGCAGATATGTATCGGCTCGCCTATGCCATGATAGGCCATTTTAGAGGTGGCCTCGCCATGGCAACTATCGGGGGCTGCGCGGGTTTCGGCGCCATTTGTGGGTCCTCGATTGCCACCACGGCGACCATGGCCAAAATTGCTCTGCCGGAGATGCTGCAACGCAATTATCTGAAAACGCTGGCGAGCGGCAGTATCGCCGCCGGTGGTACATTGGGCATGCTGGTGCCGCCGTCCGTTGTGATGATTGTCTATGGTATTCTTACCGAAGAAAGCATCATCGCTCTCTTTGCCGCAGCCATTTTTCCCGGCGCGATTGCGACGGTCCTCTACTGCTTTACTATCGCCATTTATGTGCGCTTTAAACCGGAATCCGGTCCCGCTGGCGAACGTATTCCGTGGGGCGAAAAAATAACGGTGCTGGTTCAGTCATGGCGTTTCCTGCTCATTGCGATAGTTGTTTCAGGCGGCATTTATACCGGCGTATTTACCATTACCGAAGCCGCCTCTGTTGGCGCCAGTCTGGCTTTCTTCTTTGCGCTCTTTAACGGCATGAATATGCGCGGGTTCCTGGATTGCCTGACCAGTACAGCCTCCAACACCGGCATGATATTTGTCATTATCATGGGGGCGTCCATCTTTAGTTATTTCATTACCCTTTCCGGTTTGCCCGATGCCTCGGTGGAGTTCATCAAAAGTTTGAACGCTTCGAATTTTGTTGTCCTGCTCATGATGATGATCATGTATCTGATTCTGGGCAGCATTTTCGATACGGTTGCCGCCATGGTGATTACGCTGCCGTTTGTCTATCCGGTCATTATCGATTTGGGTTACGATCCAGTGTGGTGGGGCGTTGTCAATGTCATGATCATGGAGATCGGTATGATTACGCCGCCCATCGGCATCAATGTGTTTGTCCTCAACGGCATGGCCAAGGATTTGAACCTAAAGACCATCTATACCGGCATCTTACCATTTTTCCTCACTGATCTGGTCCGCTTGACCATCGTGCTGGTTTTTCCGGTCACCGCTTTATGGCTGCCCAAGGCCTGGGGGTTGATGTAAGGAGCGAACGTTTGTAAGACAGGGCTGACAGTGAAGTAACCGTCGCCGAGGCATTCTTGAAATTGCTGGCCGACCGTGGCATCGACTATTTCTTCGCCAACGCCGGGACGGATTTCACCCCTATCATAGAAGTCTTCGCCAAGGCACAGGCATTGAACATACCGGCGTCCACACCCATCGCCAAGCTGGCCGCTCGCGATAAGCTGGTGATTGCTACTGAGGGCGATGGCGCCTACATGTTCGGCAATCCCGTTTCGGCCCACTATGTGGCGGCCGCCTATGACCTGCCGTTCCTCACGGTTATTTTCAATAATGAGCGGTGGGATGCCGTCGGCCGCGCGACTCGGGCGATGTATCCCGACGGTTATGCCGTCAATAGCAACCAGGAACCTTTGACACTTTTGCAGCCGTCTCCAAAATTAGAACAGGTGGTGACAGCGTCGGATGGTTACGGGGAGCGTGTTGAAGACCCCGCGGAACTTCATGCAGCGTTGGAACGGGGCTTGAAGGCGGTCACGGTAGACAAACGACAGGCCGTACTGAACGTTATCTGCCGGAGCAGCTAATAATCAGAGAATATCCTAGGGGGTCAGCCGGTATATTTTTTCCGCATTACCCCGCAGGAATTTTTCCAGCACTTCGGGCTTTAATCCCAATTCACTTATCTCATCCATGGCCCGTTGGAAATCAATGACGGGAAAATCGGTGCCGAAGATGACTTTGTTCTGACCATAGGAATTAAGGTATTTGACGAACGGTTCTGGCCAGTGTTTCGGCGCATGGGCATCACTCCCGATATATACGTTGGGATGTTTCCAGGCCATGGCGATCATTTCTTCATGCCAAGGAATGCCGATATGGATGCCGATGATCTTCAGTTCCGGGAAATCACAAGCGACACTATCCAGGGTAATCGGCCTTCCGATACTGCGCATGGGGTTGGTCGGCGAATAGACGAGGGACTGACCCACCTGCATTTGGATGGGAACATCCAATTCAACACACTTGGTATAAAAGGGATAATATTTGGCGTGATCGGGGGCCAGTTCGAACCAGTGGGGATAGACGTGAGCGCCGATGAACCCGAGTTCGGTTACCGCCCGCTCTAGTTCCCGCACGCCGGTCATACCCTCGTATGGATCGATACCGGCCAGACCGAAAAAACGGTCGGGATGGCTCTTCACTGCTTCGACCACCAGATCATAGGGAATGTGATATGCGGCAGGCAGGCCCAGGCGACCAATCTTGGCGGCAATGAGAAAGGCTTGTTCGATCCGGGCTTCGTCCATCCGCCGCAGCATGGTTTCGTGGGGAATGCCGGTAAAGGTTTCCTCATCGACTCCGATCTTCTCCACATAGAAACCACGCCGGTCGGCTGGTCGGTGGCTCAGCGCCTCTTCGGTCTGGAGGTTGACGACGGCGTCAATGGCGGTGACGGGGAAAGAAGTGTCTGGCATCGGTTCAATAGGCCTTGCATCAGTATGAATCGGAAACGTACCATGCCATCTCAAAATGTAACGGGCAAGATTAGCGCGCCCGTTTGTTCAGGCAATAAATGTTTACCGGGGATCAACTTGCTCAATAATCAAAATGTCGCCTTGGCATTGGAAGAAAACGCTAGGCGTCGCAGCGCCCATCCCGCCATCATCGAAGGCGATCGATGCATTACTTATCAAGAGCTGGATCAGCTGGTGAGACGTATTGCCGGGCATCTGGCGGCGCAGGGGGTGGGGGAAGGGTCCATCGTTGGCCTATGCCTCAAGGATAGTGCCGATCATTTAATGCTGCATTTCGCCGTCGCCCGGCTGGGGATGGTCATTCTTCCCTTGGATTGGCGCTGGACCGATGTTGAAAAGGAACGGGTAGCCTCCTTTTACGGTGCTGTTCTCATATTTGTCGAACCGGGTGCCTTGATAGGCTGCCTGAAATGCATCGAAGCTGATGAGAATTGGCATGACGATGTAGCGGCGCAGAATCCTGATATTAATTGCGCACCCGGCGGAGAACATCCGCTGGTGCTATCCTTGTCCTCGGGCACAACTGGGCGGCCGAAAGGTCCGATTCTTAGCCATGACCAGTTCATTGCCAGGTTCGTTATCCAATGGGTGACACTAGGATTTAATCAGCATGACCGCTATCTCAGCGCGACGCCGTTGTATTTTGGCGGCGGCCGCAGTTTCACCATGGGCACCCTGTTCAGTGGTGGTTCGGTCATCATGTTCCCGCCGCCCTACATGCCGGAAGACCTGGTTGCGGCGGCTGAAGAGCACGAAGCGACCACGTTATTGTTAGTGCCGACCTTGTTGCGGCGGCTGTTGCAATTGCCGGATAAAGGTAAACCTTTGTTGGGCGGATTGAACCGTTTACTCTCTACGGGGGCGGTCCTTCATCCCGATGAACGCCAGGAAGTAATGGAGCGCCTCAATCCGGAATTCATAAATTACTATGGCTCAACCGAGGGGGGGGGTGTTTCTGTTCTTCTGCCTCAACATTCCGGCGACGTAGCCCATTCTGTCGGAGAGCCCATCTACAAAACCGACGTCCAGATTGTCGACGATCAAGGTCAGACATTGCCGTCGGGTGAAGCAGGGCTTATCCGTTATCGGGGCCCCGCGGTGGCCATTGGCTTTTATCACGATCCGGAAGCAGACGTCGAAGCATTTAAGGATGGCTGGTTCTACCCCGGCGATATTGGGCGGCTGGATGAAGACGGCCTCCTGTATCTTGTTGGCAGAGCCAAGGACGTCATCATCCGGGGCGGCGTCAACATCTATCCGGTGGAAATAGAGCAGGTACTGCTTGCGCATGAAGTGGTCGCCGAGGTCGCCGTGGTCGCCTGGCCTCATGAAGAAAGAGGTGAAGATATCGCTGCCTTTATTGTCGTCAAAGACAAGGTTTCGACAGACGCTTTACTCGATCATTGTCGGGCTAATTTGGCCATCTACAAAGTGCCGCGGGGTATTTTCTTTGTGGATGAAATGCCGAAATCTCCCTTGGGGAAAATCCTCAAGGTCGAATTGACGGCACGTTTGCAAAACACCGATTGAACCATTAAGGCTAAAACGGGTTAATCGTTTATCAGCGAGGGATAGAACATGGACTTTAAACATTTTATTGAACAAAGTCGAAATGCTGGAGACTGCATCACGATAACCGATGAAGTCAGCTGCCGGGATATTCCCATGCGTATCGCAGAAGAGGAAAGCGGTGAAAACCGTGTGCTGGTTTTTGAGAATATTTCCGACTACGACGGCGCCGTGGCGTCGAACTTGTTCGGCAATCCAGAGCGTATCTACCGATCAGTGGGCGCCCATGACAATCCGTCCTACTATCAAAAAATTGACCAGGCGACCCAATCGCCGCCGGATTTGGCGCTGCAGGAAATGGATGACCAGAAGTACGACGTGGTGGCTAACCCGGTCCTTCTCGACCAGATCCCCAATATTGTTCATAGCGAGCACGATGCCACCCCCTACATTACATCGGGTGTGGTTTTGGCCAGGAACCCGGACACGGGGAATCATCATATAAGCTACATCCGGTTGTCCGTGCTGGACGGCAACAAGTTCTATTTTAATCCGCGAACACCGCGGATGAAGGAAATCGCGGAACTGACGGTGGGGAAAGGCGAAAATCTTGAGATCGCTGTGCTGATCGGTGGGCCCGTGGAGGCGATGCTGCTGGGTGCCTTGGGCTTCACCGAAGATGATGATGAATTGAAGATCGCCCAAGCATTGAGCAACGGGGAACTGATCTTTGCTGATCGCGACCTGCCGGTGCCGTTGGGAACGGAAATTGTTCTTTTCGGTACGGTTGAGCCTGAGTATGGAGAAGAAGGACCTTTCGGCGATATGAAAGGACTTTATATCACCAATGAAAATCCGATTTGCCGCGTCACGAAAATGTGGCGGTGCAAGGATGTCAACTATCACAGCATCCTGGGCGGTAAATCGCAGGAACATGTCGGTCTGGTCAGGATGAAGATGCTGCATCAGTTGGAGCATTTTAAACAGGAAAAATCCTACATTCTCGATTATCACCTACCCAAATATGCCGCCAGCCAGATGTGTTTGATGACCGTGGAGGATGGCATTACCTTGGACAAGGTGGACAAAGAGTTGTTCGATATCCGGTTGATTGAAAAGTTTGTTCTGCTGAACAAGGACACGGACCCGACGTCGGCTGAAGACGTTCTTTGGGCGATGACCCACCGGGCTAATGAAGAAAAAGATTTTTCCTTTGTCGAAACGGAGAATATTTTCGGGTTGCCGGGCCTTATGATCATTGACGCCACCACCGCCGACCCGACCGAGTGGACCAGCATCAGGGTGAAGGTTTTCGAATAACGGACCTAGTCGTTGGCTTCGTTCATTTCTGATTCTTGCGTCACGGCTAGATTGACCTTGTAGTTGTAGCGGTCCGGCCGATAGAGGTCGGCAAGATATTCCACCGGCTTGTCTGTTTCGTCGAAAATCAACTTGTTGACGCTCAACAAAGGGCTGCCGATATCAACGCCGAGCAGGGGCGCCACGGTGGGATCAGCCAAGACAGCATTAACTGAATGTTCAGCCCGGCTCAGTTTGATCCCCAACTGCTCTATCAATTGAAATAGCGGTTTGTTTCCAAGATCTTCACGCGAGTAATTATTGCCGATGGATTCCGGGACATAGGATGTGATGTAGGAAAATGGTTTGCCTTTGTAGCTCCTGATCCGCACGGCCATTTGAACAATATCACCTTCCTGGCAATTCAAGTGAATGGCGACATAGGAGGGCGCTTTGATATAGGCGAAATCCAATACCCAGGCTTTCGTCTGCTTGCCCATCTGATACATGCTTTCGATCAGATCATCTGACTGAATTTCCAACGGCGCATCAGGTAGTTGTTCCCGAACCCGTGTGCCCGTGCCCCGCTGGCGGGTGACATAGTTCGCATCCGCCAGTTCATTGAGCGCACGCTTCGCCGTAATCCTTGAGACGTCATACATTTCCATGATCTGTTTTTCATTGGGAATCAAAGAATGAGGCGGATAGGTATTATCCAGAATTTTACCGCGTAGGATAAGAAAAATTTGGTGATAAAGCGGGGTTTTCGAATCCCGCAAAACCATCAATATTTGTTCATATTCCTTATCTCTGTTTTCGGTCTTTGGGGCCATCTTTGTATGATTATCCAAATCGGCAATTTGGGGCTTCTATTGCCTATATATATCAATATTATGATATAAATATATACCATGTAAAAAAAACGGTCAAATTATGGAATTTATGACAAGATTTTTTTTCGTCGTTCTTTACATTTAAAGTTAAAAGACCTATAGATATATCATTATAAATTAGAGGAAAATCGGGAGTGGAAATGAACCTGGCGTATGACTGTTTGGAAAAGTCCGCAGCAAGGATACCGAATCGGCCAGCCGTTATCGATTATGAGACGGGAAAAATCTGGACCTATGCCGAACTGGATATGGACGTGAACGTTTTAGCCAACGCATTGGTGTCCATGGGGGTCGAAAAAGGCGACCGCGTGGCGGTTTATCTGCCCAATATTCCCCAATACGTCATGGCGGTACTGGCCACCATGAAAGTAGGGGCTGTTTATACACCATTCAACATCATGAACCGCAAATTAGAGATGGAATACGGACTCAATCACTCCGGCGCAAAAATTCTATTTGGTTCTTCCGAGCCGGTGCTGGAAAACGTTATGCCCATCTGGGAGGAACTCAACAGTCTGGAGAATATTATTCTGGTGGAAGACGTGCCCGCTGACGTCAAAAGTGACAGGGTTTTGGATTTCAATGACCTTATGAAAGGCGGCAACGAAGCGTTTACCGCTTACGATTTGAGCCCGGACGATCCGGTCTCGATCCTCTACACATCCGGCACCACCGGGCGGCCGAAAGGCGCCGTGGCGACCCACCAGAACTGGCAGTCTCTTTCAATGATGAGCGCCTATCAAATCGTGCCCATGACCGATGAGGATTCTGTGGTCTGCGGCTATCCATTTTTCCACGTAGCTCTGGTCATCGCCGTTTTGCCAACGCTTTATGTGGGTGCTGCCGTGATCACCATAAGGCGGTTTGATCCGGTGGTGGCGTTGAAAACGATATCCAAATTCAAGGCTACCCACTTCATGGGTCCACCCACCATGTGGATGTATCTGATCGACGAATACGACCGCAATAGCGGCCAATATGATGTTGCCGGCCTATGGCAGGGGCAATCGGCAGGGGCGGCTTTGCCGGGGGATACTTGTAAGCGCATTGAAGATACTTTTGGTATTGGCATTGTTGAATGCTACGGCGCTACTGAATGTTCAAGTACCGTTACCCACACAAGGTTCCGCCACCCGACGCCTGGCTCTGCCGGTTGGGTGACCCCGGAATGGGAAATCAAAGTGATAGACGACGAAGGTAACGCCCTGCCCAACGGTGAGATCGGTGAGCTTTGCTGCAAAGGACCGGGTGTCGTCAAGGAATACTGGAACGATCCGGAAATGTCCGCGGCCCGGCTCAAGGATGGCTGGTGGCATTCCGGTGATATGGCCCGCATCGAAAATGGCAGTTCTACGGAAGGACAGCTCTACATCGTTGACCGCAAGGACGACATGGTGGTGTGCGGCGGTTACAACATCTATCCGCTTGAAGTAGAGAACTTCATCATCGAGCATGCCAAAGTGTTGCAGGCCGTGGTGGTCGGCATTTCCGACGAAGTAAAGGGACAAATTCCCAAAGCCTTTATCGTTTTGGATGAAGGCCAGAAATCTACCGCCGAAGAGCTGGAAGCCTTTTGCCGCGACAGCATGGCTGCCTATAAGGTGCCGCGGATCTTCGAATTTGTTGATCTAGAGGATCTGCCGAAAACCGCATCAGGTAAGGTCCTCAAGCGGGAAATCAGACGCCTGGAAGAGGAAAAGATTAGCGCCCAGTAAACTTGTGGACGGGTTCAAGGGGAGAGTATGTATTTACCACGATTTCAATATCTGGCGCCTGCGGGTGAGGCCGAGTTGGCCTCGATGCTGGCGGAGCACGGCGACAAGGCTCGTATATTAGCTGGTGGCACCGATTTGCTGGTACAGATGAAAGCACCCGGATTGTGGCCCGACTATCTGATCGACATCAGGAATGTGGCTGAGCTGTCATCCATAGAATTCGACGATCAAGACGGTTTAACCGTTGGGGCGTCGGCAAAGCTGGAAAATATACTCAATACCCCCGCGGTGGCGGAGAGATATCATGGCCTCTATCAGGCCATTGAAACCATCGGAGCGCGGCAGATTCTGACAATGGGCAGCATGGGCGGGAATATCTGCAATGCCTCACCGGCAGCCGATTCGCCGCCGGCGCTGATGTCCTTTAACGCCCAAGTGACCATCGGCAGTACCCAGGGCGACAAGGAAATGGCCTTGGAGGATTTTATCCAGGGTAATCGCAAGACGGCTTTGGAGGTGGGTGAGTATCTCAAATCGATCTTCTTGCCCGCTCCAGCTGCCAAATCCGGCAGCGCCTATCATTATTTTCGTGTTCGGGGCGGTATGGAAATCGCCATGGTTGCGGCAGCTGTTTATGTCGAAGCTGATCTTGCAGATAAATCGCTGAAGGATATCAAAATCGTGCTTGGCGTTGTCGGCCCCACTCCGATCCGCGCTTTAGAAGCGGAGGACATGCTGACCGGGCAGACGCCGGATGAGGATTTGTTGGCCAAAGCGCTGGGCTCTTGCGCGGCGGTGTCAAAACCCATTGACGACTTCCGCGCGTCGGCGGAATACCGGCGGGAAATTTTGAAAGTTCTGGTGCAGCGGGCGTTCGGTGAAGCCTACACCATCGCCACCAGCTAAGGAGTGAAGAACGTGAAACAGGAAGTTCTCTTAAACATTAATGGTAGTCCCTATGAAATCATGGTGGCGCCCAATGATACCTTGGCTGATGTGGTGCGGCGTAAACTTGGTATGACCGGCACCAAATTAGGTTGCGAGCAAGGCGATTGCGGCACTTGCACCGTGTTGATTGACGATAAATCACAGCTGTCGTGTCTGACCTTGGCCATTGCCTGCGAGGGTAAGGATATCCGCACTATCGAAGGCCTGGAATCCAATGGTAGTCTGGATCCGGTTCAACAGGCCATATTGGAGAAAAACGGCGTTCAGTGTGGCTTCTGCACGCCGGGTGTTATTATGTCCGCCAAAGGTCTTTTAAACGATAATCCAACACCGACCCGAGAAGAAATTAAAGTTGGTCTTTCGGGAAATCTTTGCCGCTGTACCGGCTATGAAAAAATTATCGAAGCCGTCGAGGCTGTCGTCGATGGTGAGTACAGCGATCAGGCCAAAACCCAGATAGGGGCGGAATAATGGACGATATGGTCAGAGATTTCTCAATCGTCGGCCAAAGTATTCCCCGGGTCGAAGGCTTCGACAAAGTAACCGGTCGGGCTGAATTTACCGACGATATCGACTTGCACGGCATGGTCTACGCCAAGGTATACTGCAGCCCGGTCGCCCATGGTAAAATCAAAAAAGTCGACATTAGTAAGGCAGAAAAATATCCGGGCGTGCTGGCAGTAATCACGGGCGATGAATGTCCCAAGAAATATTCCGTCAACGATCTGCTGCCGACCGAGACTGCCCTGGCAGTGGACAAGGTACGTTATTTCGGCGAAGGCATCTCTGCCGTCGCAGCTATTTCTGAACAGATCGCCTCCGAAGCCGTTGAACTGATCGAAGTGGAAATTGAGGAGTTGCCGGCGGTTGTAACGGCCCAGGAGTCCGCCGAGCAGACGGACAATCTGATCCACCAGGAATATCCTAACAATACCAACCATACAGCCGAGCAAATATTCGGTGATGTGGATGATGCCCTGGTTCGCGCCGATGTGGTGGTCGAGGAAACCTTCTATACCTCCATGGTCAACGGCGGTTTCCTGGAACCTCAATCCGCGGTGGCCGACTACGATCCGGGCAAAAAGAAAATGACCGTCTACAACTGCAACCAACTAGCCCACATGTTGCAGCACACGGTGGCCAAAACCATCGACATGCCGTTGGACGATATTCGGGTGATCATTCCCAATGTGGGCGGCGGCTTCGGCGGTAAAACAGAGGCAACGCCATCGGTGCTGATTACCTGCCTTCTCAGCCGAAAACTGGGCCGGCCCGTCAAGTTGACCTATGGCCGAGACGAATCCATCTTTCAGAACAAGGGCCGCCACGGCTGCCATCTCACCTTGAAGCTGGGCTTTAACAACGACGGCACAATTGAAGCTTTAGACCTCAACGTTTTGCTGGACGGTGGCGCCCATAGCGGGTGGGGCTTTGTGGTGTTGTGGTTTATCGCGGCGCTCACCCATCTGCCCTATACGGTGCAGAACATCCGCTACAACGGCCGTCGAGTCTACACCAATAAGCCGTCTCCCGGAGCGCAGCGCAGCTTCGGTGGCGTCCAGGCGCGCACGGCGGTAGAAAGCTGTTTTGACATGGCGGCGGAGAAACTCGGTATTAATCCCTATGAACTCCGCATGATCAACGCCGTGGAGACCGGCTATAAGGCGCCGTCCGTCGTTGAGGTACGGCATGCGGAATTCAAGAAATGCCTGCAATCGGTGGCCGAGCGTTCAGATTTCGTCAACAAGCATGGCAAGTTGCCCCGCGGTAAAGGTATCGGTCTGGCGGCCGGTCACTACAGTTCGGGCGGCGCCTTTTTGCTCTATAACAGCACGCGCGCTCATTCGACCGCTAATATCCGGGTCGATACCGAAGCCGGCGCTACAGTATTCTGTGGTGTCACCGATATCGGGCAGGGCTCGACCACGGTCATGACCCAAGTCGCCGCGGAAGTGCTCGGCATTCCCGTGCGTAAAGTGAATTTCATTTGCCAGGATACACTGCTGGCGCCGATGGATAACGGTACCATGGATAGCCGTGCCACATACGGTGCCGGCCATGCGGTCAAAAGAGCGGCCATTGACGCTAAGCAGAAGTTGCTGGAAGTGGCGGGCGCGCATCTGGGCATCCGAGTTGAACAACTGGAATGTAAGGATGAGCGTATCTACTCCATCTACGACGATAATCGGTTCATCGGATTCTGGGATTCTGTCACTATGTATCAGGACGTTATCGGCACCTGTTTTGGCACAGGCGACTATACGCCTCCGCAGCCTAGGGGTGATTATCCCGGCAAGATTATCGGCCCGTCGCCGGCTTTTGGCTTCACGGCTCAAATTGCTGAAGTCGATGTGGATTTGCAAACTGGTTTGCTAAAGGTGGAAAAATACTACGAAGCGACCGATTGTGGCCAGGCGATCAACCCGGCCAGTGTCGAAGGCCAGGTGGAGGGGGGGGTAGTCATGGGGCTCGGTCAGGCTTTAATCGAGGAAATCGTGGTGGACAGGAAAGGCCGGGTGCTTAACCCTAACTTGCATGACTACAAAATACCCACCACCATGGATATGCCAGAATTTGATTCGGAAATAGTTGACGCCTATGATCCGACGTCCGCCTATGGTGGCAAAGAAGTGGGGGAGGCGCCGACCGGACCTGTTTGCGCAGCAGTGATGAATGCCGTTTATGACGCCATCGGCGTTCGTATAACGGATGTTCCGATTACGCCGGAAAAAGTTTTCCGCGCCATGAACGGGCAGCATTCCCGCGATCTGGAATTGGAAACGACGACTATCGGTTTCGCCAATGCAAAGTACAAGGGCGATTAATTCGCCTCACGTTCGAATGCAAAAATTTTCAAAACAGCATTTCGAGAACCTGACTAATCCGCGTTCCATCGTCATTGCCGGAGCATCGGATCGGACGGGAGCGGGCACCTATAATCTAATGGAGAACCTAATTAAAGAGGGGGTCGATAAGACCATATACCCGGTGAACCTCAAGGCTGAAATGGTGCTGGGGAAGAAGGCGTTCCAACGTATTCGTGACATCCCCGAAGTTGCCGATCTGGCAATTATCATGGTGCCCCGCACAGGTGTCGCAGAGGCCGTCAGCGATTGCATAGAAAAAGGTATCAAGGTGGCACTCATCGTCTCTCAGGGTTTCGCTGATGCCGATCAGGATGGCCACGACATGCAGGACCAATTGGTGGAGATCGTCGAGGGGACGAACACCTGCCTCGTTGGCCCCAATACCATCGGCGTCGCCAATTCCTTCGACTATTTCCACACATCATTTCAGAATTTCGATCTCTACCAGAAACCCAACGCCCTCATCTGTCAGTCGGGCATGTTCGTGCTGGCGTCGGCGGATTTTACCGATGGCCTCGGTTTGGGAGTGGATATTGGTAACGGGGCGGACGTGTCCTTTAACGATCTGCTGCCCCATCTGGGCGACGATGATCGCATCAAGGTGATCAATCTTCATATGGAAGGATTGGCGGATGGGGCTGATTTTGTTCGGATTGCTGCTGGTATTACGCCCGACAAACCCATCGTTGCTTATAAGCTTGGCAAAAGTGAAGAGGGGGCTATAGCAGCCTCTTCTCATTCCGGAGCCATGGCTACTGACGATAAGGTGGTCGACGCGGCATTTGAAAAAGCCGGAGTCATGCGGGTCAATGACCTGGAGGAAATGACCGAACTCAACAAATCGCTGATTACCTACCCAGACATGAAAGGCCAGCGAATCGCCGTCATCACGATTTCCGGCGGTGGTGGTATTGCTGTGGTCGATGCCCTGGGTGAATTCGGCCTGGGAGTGGCGATCCCGTCGCAGAGTGTCCTGGATGAAATTCAGAAAATGAATCCCCCCTGGCTGGAAATCGGCAATCCCGTTGATACCTGGATGGCTGTTTTGCAAAAGGGGCTGGCCGGTGCCAATGTTGAAATTCTCCAGCGATTGTTGGACGACGACGAGGTGGACGGTGCGGTGGTTCTTCTCAACGCTTACAGGACGACCGGCTATGAGTCCCTTAAAGAGTGGGTCGACGGAATCGTTCAAGCGCAGAAGGATTTTTCTCATAAGCCCGTAGCGCTATGGGCCTTCGGCAAGAATCAGCACGAGGTGATCGAAAAAGCGGAAGAAAGTGGCGTCGTCGCTGGTTTTACCAGCCCCAAGAGCGCCGCCCGGGCCCTGGCCGGTTTGTATCGCTATCATAATATAATTAAAAATAGGCCATCGGTGGAAGTCGATGAACCCGGTGATGTCAATCGAAACGCGGCGGCCGAAATTCTGGCCTTAGCGAAAGCAAACCAAATCGAAGTTCTTGGCACCGAAACACTGGACCTCATGGAGGCCTACGGTATCAAGACAGCAGCCACCAAACTGGCGACCAACCGGGACGAATTAATGCAATTTGCCGGCGATCTCGGCTACCCTCTGGTCATGAAGATCGCCAGCGAACAGATTGTTCACAAAACCGATGTGGGCGGTGTAATGCTTAACCTGAACAATGATCAGGAAATTCTGTGCGCCTACGAAGAAATGCTTGATAACATAAAGCTTAAAGTTCCAGCGGCGGTGATCGATGGAGTTCACGTGCAACGATTTGTCGGCGATGGTGTGGAAACTATTATTGGGGCGACCCGGCAAGTGGGTTTCGGGCCGGTGATTATGTTCGGCCTGGGCGGTATCTATGCGGAGATCCTTGAGGATGTAACGTTTGCCTTAGCGCCTGTTGCCAAGTCCGAAGCTCGGTCCATGATCGGCAAGGTCAAAGCAAGCGCCTTACTTGACGGCGCGCGCGGAACAAATCCTGTCGATCGAAATGCGATTGCGGATACAATCGCCCGTGTCTCTCAGCTGATGACGGATATGCCGCAGATCAAAGAATTGGATATTAATCCTTTTACGGCGGATGCACGCGGTGGCGCGGCCTTGGATGCGCGTGTCGTATTGGCCGGAAACTGAAAATTTTTTGGGGTGGAGAGTTTGACCAAGGGGACAATGAGATCGTGGCAGTTTCACGAATTCGGCCAGATCGATAAATTGCAGATGGAAGACGTAGACATACCCACGCCCACTGGCGATGAAGTTCTTGTCAAAATGAAATATGCCGGTCTCAATCCCGCCGATAAATTCCTGATCATGGGTCTCTATCAGGGATGTGCTGAGCCGTCATATTCCGTCGGCAGGGATGGCTGCGGTGAGGTCATTCAAACTCCCGAAGGCAGTAAATTCAAGGCGGGTGATCTGGTGATTACACCCAGCGCCACCGTCGGTATCAACCGGGACGGGACGCTGGCGGAATATCTCTCTTTGCCGGAAGACCATTTTGCGCTCCTACCTAGCTGGTGGTCGCCGGAAGAGGGAGCAGCTGGCACCAAAGTATTTCTCACCTGCTGGCAAGCTTTGTCGGATGCCGCACACCTGCAGCCCGATGAAACTGTTTTGGTGACGGGTGCATCCGGTGGTATCGGCCTAGCGGCCTTGGCGATTGCCAAGGAAATGGGCGCAACTACAATCGCCGTATCGAGAGGCGTGAAAAAGGCCGCGCAGTTGAAGAAACTGGGTGCGGATTGTGTCCTGGATACCGAAGACCCCGATATCGTGGCTAATGTCAAAGAGTTGGGTGGCGCCGATGTCATACTTGATATCGTCGGAGGCGATTTTCTGTCCAAATGCATCGACATGGCCAATCCCTACGGCCGCATTTGCATCATCGGGGCATTGGCTGGCATCAATTGCGAGATCAGTCCGGTGGGAATTATTTTCAAGCGCCTGCAGATTCACGGCATGCAGGTGAGCATGTACAAGGCCGATGAATCACAGCGCAGCTTGAAAGAACTGCTGGCCGTTCTTGAACCCAATAAAGTCGCCTTGAAAATTGATAAAATCTTTCCCTTTGAAGAAGTCCAAGAGGCCTTTGAGTACATGCGGTATGGGCCCCTCGGTAAAGTTTTGATCGGGCCGATTGATGAATAAGATAAGCCAACAAGAGCCCAAACTCATCCGGCAGGGGAGCGTCGACTTTTCTGTTGGCTACAAAGTCCAGACGACCTGGAAGTTTCAGGAAGCATTGATGTTCACGCTGGAAGGACTCGGCGCCACCATGTTCTTCGTCTCTTTCCTCTTTGGCCAGTTGAACGGTGCGTTGCTGGGATTGGTGATTCTGATGGCGTCAGGGGCGCTGCTGTTGGTCCACTTGGGTAATCCCAGAAACATGATCTACGTGATGGCCAACTTCCGGCATTCCTGGATGAGCCGGGGCGCTGTCCTGATCCCTGTNTTTATCGTTTTGGGCCTGATCTCTGTAGCTTTATTAGGGAGTAACAGCGCGNTGATCGGGGGAATGGCGAATACGGTTCTCACGGTNTTTTTCCTGCTGTTGAGCATTTTTATCCTGTTTAAGTCCGGANTGGTAATGCACTCCTTTCCGGCCATCTCTTTGTGGAACAGTTCCTTGCTACCCATTCTGTTTGCCTTCAATGGTCTGGCCAGTGGGGCGGTACTGTTCACACTCTATCCTGGGCGTCTGCCGCCGGATTTCTATTGGGTTCTGCCGACGGTGATAGGGCTGTTTCTTATCTCCCTGATGTTCTACCTGTCGACAAGCGGCGGGGCGGGGCTTGGGGCAGTAGTTTCTTTGAACCTGATCTCCAAAAGTTGTTTCACTTCCTTTTACGTGGTGGGCATTTTTGCTGGGACCGTGATGCCGATGATCATCGGATTGCATTTTGCCATGTGGCCGACGCAGACGACAATGCCGTTCATTTTCCTCATGACCGTCGCGCGGGTTGTGGGTGATGTGGCCATTCGCAATGTCATCCTCAAGGTCGGCGTCTACGATAAGGTGCTTTAGAAATGTACTCGGAAAAAATAGAACAGAATGGCGATCAACTGGAAAGTACGCCTACCGTTTGCCTCGGTTGTTACAATTGCTGTGGCGTTAAGGTGCAGACCGTCAAAGGCAAGGTGGTGGACGTGGTCGGCGACGAAAACGCACTCAACTCCCACGGCTTTATTTGCGCCAAGGGCCGTTCCCGATTTCTTGACCTCTACGATCCCACCCGCGTTCTCTACCCGATGAAACGGGGTAATCCGGAAAAGGGCATTGGCGTCGATCCACAATGGCAGCGTATTTCCTGGGATGAGGCGTTGGAGGCGGTTACGGCAAAACTCAAAACCGTTCGGGCGAACGATCCGCGCGGGTTGGTAATCGCCCATTTTGATTTGCCCGGCTACGGCATCAGCAAGACCTTCGGGACTGCTTACGGCACCACCAACTTTCACTGGAATCGGGCCGATTATTGCGGCGCGGCGCCTCACTGGGCGCATCTCATGACCAATGCCTCTTTTAACGGCGAACTGGATTTCGAGGACATCAAGTACGTTATCCTCTGGGGGACCCAGTTGGGTCATCTGGCGGAGACCATCCCGCTTCATTCGGCCGGTGAACTGGCCGACGCCAGGCGGGGTGGGACCAAGCTGGTGGTCATTGATCCCTTCTGCACCAATGCGGCGGCCAAGGCCGATGAGTGGATCGGCATCAAGCCCGGCACCGATGGGGCCATGGCGCTGGCCATGCTCAATGTCATGGTCAACGAGTTGGAACGGTTCGACCGTGAATTCCTGAAGGCCCGCACTAATGGGACCTATCTGGTGAAGGAGGATGGCCATTACCGGCGGGATGAGGCGACAAACAAACCCATGGTGTGGGACCTTGCCGATAACGTTGCCAAACCGTTTGACGCCGATGACATCAGCAATCCGGCTTTGGCGGGCAGCTATGACGGCTACCAAACTGCCTTCAATGTCTTGAAAGAACACCTCAAACAATTCACCCCAGAATGGGCGGAGAAAATTTGCACCGTACCCGGCGATATCATCCGGCGGATTGCTGACGAGTTCAGCGCAGCGGCCCAAATTGGCGCCACCATCGAGAAGGATGGCCATCAGATGAAGCTCCGGCCGGCGGCTATTCATTTTAAGCGGGGATCGGGCGCACATAAGGGTGGGGCCGTCGGCAGCTTCTCCATCCATCTGCTCAATATCCTGGTGGGCAATATCGATGTTCCCGGCGGTCAACGAGGCGTCAATCCCATCGGCCCGTTCTGGGAGCCGGATATGGATGAGGACGGCATGATCCTGGTGGCCCAGCATATCGCCAAATACAACGCACCCTATCCGGCGCAGAAAGCTAAGGTGCCTGAATGCCTTGATCTCCATGAACTTTTCCCAGCAGCCCTATTCACCCGTGGCCTCTATCCTATGGGGATCGATAATCCGGAGAAGTTTGGAATAGATTACCAGCCGGAAGTTCTGCTGATCGGCCGCACCAATCCAATGATGAATAGCCACAACGCCGAGGCTATGGCAGAGTCCCTGAAGAAATTTGATCTTCAGGTTTCCTTCGCCACCTTCATCGATGAAACGGCGGAGTTCGCCGATATACTCCTGCCGGATTCCCATGATTTCGAGCGCTGGGATTTGTTCCCGGCCAACGATCCCTATGCTTTTGTCATACCCGGGCCGGGTAAATGGTACTGGCATATGCGCCAACCCTCTCTGGACTCGCCCGGTGAGACCCGGCCCTGGACCGAAGTCTATATAGAACTGGCTGAGCGTATCGGCATCATCGAAGAGTTCAACAAAATCGGCAATGACGGATGGGGCATTAACGACAAATACAAGCTGGAACCCGGTCGGCGGCATTCGATAAAGGATATCGCTGAACGCCAGGCCAAAACATTGATCGGCGATGACTTCACATTTGCGGATGTCGAGCAGACCTCCTGTCTGATCACTCGGGACAAAACCGTTGAGGAAGCCTATCCGGGCAATTTCATCAAAGCCCGTATGCCCATCTATCTGGAACATCTGATTGATGCTGGTGAAGACCTCAAAACAGTAATTGATAGATTGGATTTGGAATGGGATTACCGACCATACAATCCGCTGGTGAATTTTATTCCTTGTGATGAATGCGATCACGAAGAGGAGGACGACTATGACCTTCTGATCGTTAATTTCAAAGTACCCTTTCAGACCAGCACCATATCGCAGCAGAACCTCTGGATCGATGAAATCTCCCGGGCTAATCCCTATACCCTCAACGTGATGATGCATCCGGATGCAGCAGCGCGCAAAGGGCTATCGGATGGCGAGCGGGTGCTGGTGGAATCACATCATGGCAAAGACGAAGGGACTCTGAAAATTACGCAGATTATCCATCCGGAGTGCCTGGGGATACCCGGCACCTTGGGCCACTGGGCGCGGAATCTTCATGTGGCGGCCAAGAAGGGAACGTCGTTCAATACTTTACTGCCGCCCCCCAACATCAAACGCATCGATACTTTAAGCGGCCAGATTGACACCTGTGTCCGCGTTAAGGTGACGAAGATCAGCGGCTAGGGGCGGACATGTCTAAATACGGAATGATCGTCGATATTCAGAAATGCATGGGTTGCAACGCCTGTACGGTAGCCTGCAAAGTGGAACATAACACGCCCAATGAATTACACTTCACCGAGGTTCTGGAAGAGGAAACGGGTGAGTTTCCCGACGCCCGGCGCACGTTTCTGCCGACTCTTTGCAACCATTGTGAAAACCCGCCTTGTGTACCGGTCTGCCCAACCAAAGCCAGCTATACGCGGGATGACGGCATTGTCCTGATCGATCATGACCGGTGCATCGGCTGCGGCGCCTGTATCCTGGCCTGCCCCTACGACCAACGGTCAAGGGTTGAGGACGAACGCACCGTTCTCCATGACGGCACAACCGTGTTCGAAAACAACGCCCACGCTGCTATCCCCAAGGGCGTCGCGGTGAAATGCGATTTCTGTTATCACCGGGTGGACAATGGTGGCGTTCCTGCCTGCGTCGAGACCTGCCCCACCCAGGCTCGTATATTCGGCGAATGGGACGGCGGCGAAAAACCCCTTCGGGAACTGGCCTTGGAATACGAAGCGAAAGGCCTGTTACCAGAAAAAGGCACAGAGCCGAATGTACTTTATATTAAGTAAGAGTTTGCTGCCGGAAAATTTAAACAACAAGTGGGGAATTTTTAATTTTTTGCAGCGTGGTAAATTTATGGAGTTTTGATTTACCCACACCAACATATAGCTTGTGTCATTTGTGCTATGTTGCGTCACTGATGCTGGCTGTTCGAATT
>PBQI01000058.1 GCA_002725625.1 Rhodospirillaceae bacterium
GGCATGGTACTGCCAATCGGATTGGGCTACGCCGAAGTCTAACTCTTCATCGCGAATCTGCCCGATGTTATAGTTCGAACCGCCCGTCGATGGCGCAGCACGGTATTTCCGCATTATCATAAGTACAGCCTAAACCGAGGCTAAAATTACAACACAAGTGCTACTTTTGATTATAATTATCGGATATCCGAAACTAGTCGTCGACGATATTTCCTAAAGATACATCAATGGCAACGGCAAAACGCTCGACAATAGGGTCTAAATCGGCCGATTCTGCGGCAGGTATCGGAGCAGGCGATTAAACACCTCGGACATGATCACAATCTGCAACAAATTTCAGTTAAAAAAATTCTACCAATTGCGGTGGCGAATTTCAGACATTAGGATAGCCCAACTTGAAAATTAAATCCCACCTACAATTGAACGAGAGTCTAGCGGCACCATGGACATTAAAGACTATATTCGCGGTATTCCTGATTTTCCCAAACCGGGAATTTTATTTTACGACATTTCAACTTTACTTTCCCATGCTGACGCTTGGCAGGTAACTATGGGACGTCTGGCCAAAGAGGTCAGCAAGCACCAGCCGGATATCCTTGCCGGTATTGAATCGCGCGGTTTCCTGGTTGCAGCCCCTTTGGCATTGAAACTTGGACTTGGCTTCACCATGGTCCGAAAACAGGGTAAATTACCGGGTCCAACCATTCCATACGAGTACGATCTCGAATACGGCACTGATACTATTGAGATCCAAGCCGACGCCGTCGAAAAAGGCCAGCGGGTCGTCCTGCTGGATGATCTTTTGGCTACCGGAGGGACCATGCAGGCAGCAGCGAAATTAATGCGTCAGGTCGGCGCCAATGTCGTCGGCAGCGCCTGCATTATTGAACTCAGCTTTTTGAAAGGCCGGGACCGACTTGATATGCCATGCTCTACCCTGGTCGCTTACGACGAATAACTGCCGCTGCAGTACGCGAGCGAGCCGCCTGTTTTATCAATCAGACCGGTTCGCTTGATAGTATTTCATGTAATTTTTGTGCCAACTCCTGAATTTTAAACGGCTATTTCAGCAATTCAAACCGCCGATCAGAAACCGTCGGCACCAGGATATCCTGATCGGCGTAACCGGTCATCAAAGGTACTTTCAAATTGCGGCATTTTTCCTTTAACTGCGAGGTAATATCGACGCCGTTCGTGCCATTAGGCAGTACAACATCGGATAACAGCAAATCGACGCTCTGATGAATATCCTCTGACTGTTCCAGTACGCCGGAACCACCGTCACCGTCTATAACTTCGTATCCAAGCTTCACCAAGCTGGCTGTCGTGATTTCGCGGACGTCTGAATCATCCTCAATCACTATTATTTTTGCCGGATCCTTTGAATAGGTTTTCGAGGCCCGGCCTACCTCATCACGCCGCCCGTCGGCATGAATTTCCTCGTGCTCAACACGGTCCTGCCGGATGTCGGAACGGGCACCATATTTAAAGGCGTTACCCCGTTTTGGATGGCGGTCATAGTGCGGCACACCCTATTGGTATTGTTTCCCGTGATTACCTTGTGGTTGCCCTCGTTAATAGGCTAGCGGCCCCTGGGGGGCTAAATCAAGCCCGGACCTGACGGCTAAGGGCATCCACCAGTTTCCGGGAATCCGCTATGATTTCATCCGTCGGCTTATTGAGATCGAATTCATAGGCATAAGATTGTTCAACCTGCCACGGGGTTGTGACATAAATTTCCAATAGGTTCCCCTCGGGATCACGGAAATAAAGCGACCAGACGTCACCATGATCTTTGGCCTCCAAATCCCGGATGTTTTCCCCTCCTAATCGAACGGCGATCTCCCGCAATTCATCAATGCTGTCGACCCTGAACGAAGCCTGATGGGTTACACCAAATTCAGCGTCTTCAGGTCGTTCGGTCACTAATATAAACTGGTGCTGAATTTCTACGTCGTTGCCAGGGAAAATGATTTCCGCTTTTTGCTGATCTTCGTTGCGCCGATCGATCGATTTGACGGCAATTACCCGCTGGTAAAAATCCATCATTACATCAACGTCCTCGACGAAGATTCCCATATGCGTCAGCGTTGATCTGCCATGTTGGACCATAAATGGCCTCCCCTTAAATACTCAAATTAACTCCTTGTTAAGTTTTATGCATTTTTTTAATATTTTGCAATATTTTTTTATTATTTATTTTTTAACAAAATACTGGCATAACAATCGGCCATTTTTTTTACTGGAAACTAACGGTAAAATTATGTTGGAAATACTGGTGCCGACCCAGGCCCCACTATCGGAACAGGCCTATAACGCCCTGAGAATGGATATTCTCAGCGGTGGTATACTGCCTGGTGCACAGTTGAAGTTGGATAAGCTCAACAAGGACTATGGTTTCAGCAGTAGCCCGCTGCGGGAAGCCCTTAACCGGCTTGTTTCCGAGGGGATGGTTACCACGGAAGGTAAACGGGGATTTTTCGCCGCTACGGTATCCAAGAAGGAATTTGAGGATATTTCGCGATTAATGCTTCTCCTGGATGCCATGGCGCTCCAGGAAGCGATTGAAATGGGCGATGACGCCTGGGAAGGGAGTGTTCTATCCGCTTTTCATCAATTGGAGCGGTGTGAGGGCCGTTTGGCATCCGGCATCTCCTATTCGTCCGATGTCGAATGGGCGACACGATACAATAGTTTCTTTGCGGCTCTATTCAGCGCCTGTTCGTCACCGCAGTTGATGCAGATTCGATCCGCCTTGTTTCAACATTCGGAACGCTATCGTTTGATAGCTGCCCGTGCCAAACCGGACAAAAAAAGCAAACTGGGTGAACTCAAAAAACTTATAAACGCCACCGTTGATCGGGAAATGCAAAAGGCCGGGAACATATTAAAAAATCATCTTGAGCAGATGGCAGCACCAGTTATAAAGTACGTATCCCAGATGAAGTAGCGCTCTCGGGTAATGGCCCGCGTAACCTTATTCTCACAACAAATAAATATTTCGAGGGGATCAAATTTTGTTGGAACTCTATCACAACGACATGTCGTCTTGTGCTCAAAAGGTCAGACTCACTCTAGCCGAGAAGGACTTGGAATGGACGAGCCATCATATGAATCTCCGTCGCGGCGACACCCGGACGGATGAATATTTGAAGTTAAATCCCAATGGCGTGGTTCCGACTCTCATAGCAGATGGTGAGGTCATTATCGAATCAACAGTGATTCAGGAATATCTTGACGACACCTTCCTGGAAACACCGCTAAAGCCAAAAGACTCAGTTGCCCGCGCCCGCATGCGGTTGTGGACGAAACAGTTGGATGAAGGCGTACACGCGGCTCTGGGCTCGCTCAGCAATGGCACGGCCTTCCGCTACCAGACGATGGCAGGGCGGTCCGAGGAAGAATTGAAGGAACATATTAATAGGATTCCCGATCCAGCTCGTCGTGAACGCACCATGGACCTAACCCTAAACGGTGTTGATTCCAGTTACTTCGCACCTGCCGCCATGCGGTTCGTTAAACTGTTCTCCGATATGGAGGTGGTACTCCAATCCAACACTTGGTTGGCGGGCGATGAATACACTCTCGCCGATATCGCGTTCACGCCCTATGTGACACGTTTCGATCACCTGCAGTATTTAGGCATCTTGGATAATCTTCCTCGGCTTAGCGATTGGTACGAGAGGATCAAGGCACGGCCCAACTATCAGACAGGTATCAATGATTGGTTGAACGAGAAATATCTACTGTTGATGGCCGAAAAGGGAAAAGAATCCTGGCCGCGGGTAAAGGAAATTATTTCAGGTTCCTGAATCTAAATTCCTTCAATCAGTTTCCCGCGACATTTTCTCTACGATGGTCGGATTTATGATTTAATTCTCTTCTTTCTTCTGGCTGGAAAGGCGAAGAGAATGGAACAGAATCCTTTTTCACCATTGCGGCATATGATGGTTCAGATCATAGCCGCCCATGTTGAAGCGTCACATCTGCTAACCGGTATACAGGAAATCGACTCAAATATATTGGAGGTGATGGCGGCAGTGCCGCGCCACGAATTCGTTCCCGTGGAGTTACGCGCTTATGCCCATGCCGATAGGGCCCTCCCCATCGGCAACGATAAAACAATTTCGCAGCCGTTCATCACCGCATTGATGACAGCCCTGTTAAATTTGACGGCCAAAGACCACGTTCTCGAGATCGGCTCCGCTCTGGGATATCACACCGCATTGCTGAGCCGGCTGGTAGAAAAAATTTATATCGTTGAAATTATCGAAGAGTTGGATAGCGTATCGACCTGCAAATTCTAAAACGTTATTCTTTTTCATGGTGGCGTATCTCCTTTGGTTGGATTGATGTCTTGCAACGACAAATCAACCCGATACGCCGCTTTCTTTCAAATACCCAAAAGGCAGATTTAGTCATAACTCGCCGGGAACTAGCCCCTTGCATGAAATACTAGCAAATCTTAGGGCGGTCTTTGAACCTCCCTAATTTTTTACCCTCGAGATAGTATTCCTTACCCCCTATAGATCTATTCGCATCAAGTCGTGCGCCAGACGCAGAGGGCCGCTGTAATTCTGTTTGATGTCGGCAACCACATTTTCCAATTGATGAGGACCGATGATCTCTTCCGGCATGTGGATACTCATGAATTTCTTAGTAATGGGATTGGTGGTATCGTAGTGACCAAAGTGGGTCGCCACCAGCTCTTTGGGGTTAACTTTAGTGGCCAATTTGCCGAGTTCGACGGGGCTGGTATGTGACCAGGTTCCGACCCCCGCCTTGGCGCGGAATTCAAGCGCCTCTTCGGGAAAGGTGCATTCGTGAATTAAAAGATCAACGCCTTTGGCCAATTCAATAAACCGGTCGCAGGGCGACGTATCGCCGCTGAATGCCACTGACTGGCCATCCACTGTATCCATGCGCAATCCGAAGCAGGGGGAAATTTCCCGCGGAATATGTTCCACATAACAGGCTGTAACCTTGACGTAGTCATCCTCGAACACCAGACCGGGTTCACACACGCGGACATCCGGCCGCAACACGTCGATGTTCTTAACCCGATTTGGATACTGGGCGCGGGCTTCAATGTCTTTGGCGAAGGCGCCGCCCTTAAATAAATGATCAACAAAATGGCGGGTCCCTTCCGGACCTACGACGACAGGCGGTTTTTCTCGGTTACACATCCATGTGCTGATCAGAAAATAAGCGAAATCGGCGATATGGTCATAATGCAGATGAGATAAGAACACCGTATTCACCAGAGTTGGATCTATATAGGCTTTCACCATTTGCAAGGTCGCACCGTGACCACAATCGAACATATAGTTCTGATCCCGGACGGCTATGTGAATGGCGGAATGACCTCGATTAGGGTCTGGAACCGCCGCCCCGGTGCCTAGCATAACGACGCGCATAGTTCCTCCTTTAATTTTCTAGGCGGCTTTGTTGCCGCCTGTTGATTTCAACTGCGAACTGTCAAAACGATTTTTCTGATTGTTCACCGTTAGATTTTCCGTGATCCGAAGACTTTCCTTGCGTAATAGATCGGCGACTTCGGTACGCCTTTTTTTCTGCAGGTGCTCTTTAATGGCGCCGACATATCTTGACGCTACAATGACCTTCATTATCGCGGTTGTCCGTTCGATACTCTGGACTGAGTTTTGCTCGGTTGTCGCCATCAGGAAAATCCATTCTCAACAAATGGAATATTTATATTTTTTTCATGTAACAAAAATTTTAAGCTAAAATACCCAAATTTGTGAATAAAATTTTATATTTTTTCTGCATTATGAAATTAATTCGAATTCGGTGACTGTCACCGAACTAAATTATGACAGCCACTGAATTTCGCGTTCAGACTATTTTTTTCTGATAAATTGTGTCTTGGGGAACAGGGCCGCCTCTTTGAGCCAGTCCGATAACTGCATCATCGGTTTTCGCTCGGCCTTGCCGAACCCTTCGTGCTTCGATTTATTGGGCCAGACATGATCCGAAAACCGAGCCATGCGGGTAATGATGTCTTCTTTGGTAATGTTAATAACCATGAAATCGGTCGACATAGTCAACGGCCCTTGATAGTGCTCGCGCACCTTGGCTTCCATTTCCGGCGCTGTATCGAAATCATTGAAGAAATGGAAGATTACAGCCATGCGCGGGTCGACGGCATCCAGCACCACCGCCGCCTCTTCCGGCGCCGAATGAATGTGGGTGCCGATGGCGCGAGCGGTTCTTTCATCGTATCCCGACCTTTCCATCAATTGCTCAATGGTGTTAAAGGTTTCATGCACGACAACATCGGCGCCCTTGGCATTATCGATGAAGAACTGACTGGGTGTCGTGTCACCCGAATAAACAAATGTCAGACCATTCCATTCCAGTTTCAGGCTAACCGGTCCGTCGAAGAGATGTACCGCAGGGAAACTGGTGATTTTTACACCGTTATGGTCGTAAACCACATGGACTTTGGAATAGTCGAATTCATGGATATTGATTTCCGCCCCGATAGCCGGCAAAGCGCCCACCCGCGTATCCGTATCCCAGACGTAAGCTTCCTTTTGTTTTTCGGCAAAATGCTTAAAGCCGTATTTCTCCTCCGGCCCGGACGGTCCGTACATTTCCAAAGGTTTTAAGCGTCCTCCGGCCCAACTGCCGACCCACACCTGGGCGAAATCACCGACATGATCAGTGTGCAAATGGGTGGCAAACCAAGCTTTCACATCACCATAAGGAATTTCCAGAGCGGTGAAATTCATCTGGGACCCGAAGCCGTAATCAAAGACGAACTTGTCGCCATTTCCCAATTCAATAAGCCAGGATGCATTGGCCTGTGAGCGACGCAAAAAGGGGCGTCCTGTACCAAGCGCCACAATACGCATTTCGTTTTCACCCAATTCCTCCGTATTGGGGTAATAGTGTTCGGGGTAGTTGCCTCTGGTCGACTGCGTTGAAAACGTCATTAGATTGATCCTTTCTTTTTCCAGTAGCTACTTTTTCTGTTGATCAAAAAATCTGTGAATGGCTCTGCACTCTTCTTTGATAGCGGTCGCCACTTCAATCCGCCGGTCTTCGTCCAGGCGATCCTTGACGGCAACAACGCTAAGCGCACCGAATGGTGCCCCAAGAGAATTTTCTTCAGGCCATGGCGCCGCGACACCATAGACGCCCGAAACTAATCCTGTCGCATGGCCGAAGGCGAAGCCATTTTGTTTGGTGCGGCGGATATTTTCTTCCATCCAATCCCGACCCTGTTCGGCCAGTTGGGGCCGATGAGAGAGTAATAATTCGATCGTCGCGTCCTGTTCCCGTTTCGGCATGGCTGACAGCGCAGCCAACCCGGCCGCACCCAATCCCATGGGACGCCAATCACCTACATTGACCGCCAGTGCTTTGACCATGTAGTCGCCTTCGCACCGGTCGATGCATAAAACATCGATGCCGTCGCATAAGAACAAATAGGCCGTGTCACCGGTTCGGTGAGCCAGTCGGCGGACGGCCCGTCGGCCGGCGTCAACGATGTTGGCACGGCTTTGCGACAATTTGTCCAACGAGGGTTGGAACTGGCCCAGAAAATACCGGCGCTGACCCGGCGGCTGCAACAACCAGCCCTCTTGTAACATCGCCTTGCAGAGCCGGTGCACCGTAGGGGGCATGAGAGACGTTTGCTCAGAAATATCTTTGAGACGCGCCCCTGCTGCACCCGCACCCGCCACCGATTTCAAAACTGCGGCGGCCCGTTCAATGGACTGAATTGTGCTTGTCGAGGTCATCGATTTTCACCTGGATCGTAAAGCGACCCATGATCACTATTAAATAATTCCGTAAAATACAATTTTTTTGCGATTTATCCTGGATTTTTCCTCATATTATTCCATATTATGGATTTTTAACCGATGTCACACATTCGATTTCAATATCGAACGCCATTGGCTAGGAACCAACGGTAATAAAGGTGCGGGCTGGTGGATCTTCCAGAAAGAACTCTCCATAGACCTCGCTGACCTTTTCAAAATAACCAGAGTTGGTGCAGTAAACGGTCGCTTTCACGACATTTTCTAGTGTTGTCCCCGTCGCCTCCAGGGCCGCCTTTACATTATTCAAAGATTGCCGGGTTTGCACCTGAATTTCGCCTTTGATCATTTCGCCGATTGCCGGATCGATTGGCGCTAGCCCAGACACAAAAACAAAATCGCCCGCCCGCACGGCCATCGATATAGGCGCCGAAGGTTTGCCGTCCGGTCCCTCAGGGCTTTTGGCGCCGTGAATTTCAATTATTTCCTTTTTCATTTTGAAACCTCCGTTAAATTGTTCGTTCGTGAAACCATACCGTGTAACCTACCGAGACCACCGCAAGAACAAGAGATCATACCAATGCTGAAATTCTCCGCCAACCTCACCATGATGTTCACTCATATCGCAAATCCGCTGGATCGAATACAAGCGGCGGCAGATGCCGGCTTCGGCGCCGTGGAGTTTATCTTTGTCTATGACATGCCCATGGAGGAACTAAGCGCGGCAATCGACAAGGCAGCTGTGCAATCCTCCATCGTCAATATCGCCGTCGGTGAAGGCGTTTCCATGGGGCCGCTAGTTGCCGCAGCACCAGGAAAAGAAGAGGCGTTTCAGGAAAATCTCGAAGCAGCAAAAAAATATTGCCGTCGATTGCAGCCCGTTGGCATGGTGGTACCGGCTTTTACGCCGCCCAAGGGTGTCTCCCAAGCTGATGCTATGCCCGTTTTCAAAGAGAATATGAAACGAGCCGCCGATGAATTAGGGGATATAGGAATTAAAGTCCTCATCGAGGCACTCAATCCCGGTATCAGGCCCAACTCTATTTTGACCACGACAGAAGACGTGAAAGCCGTATTGGATGAAATCAACCATCCCAATCTGGGTATCGAATATGATGCCTTCCACATGTATGTCACCGAGGGCAACATGATAGAAACGATAGAGCGCCATCTGAATTTAATTGGAAATATTCAAATCGCCGATGCTCCCAACCGGGGCGAACCGGGTTCAGGCGAAATCGATTACGACGCGTTCCTTACCGCCCTGGATCGGATGGGCTATGAAAACTGGGTCGCCTGCGAATACGAACCGACCGGCGAAACGCTGGCAACTTTGGGGTGGATGGACGGATGGAAATAAAAATGGATCAACTGCAGTTTAGTTAATTTTATCGCCATTTCCGAGATTGGCGATAAAAGTCGCCATCAATTTTTGATGGCTGCCATCCATTTTCATATCTTTAAGAATTTTTTTGATTTTCGGCACCAGGGCTTCCTGCGATTTGTGCAACATATGATATGGGGGCGCCCAGCTTGTCGGCGGGGTAAGAAAGACAACATCCTAAAATTCTGTTTTTTGTATATCTTTGATCATATCAAAACGGCTGAGAACCAATATCTCTACCCGGTCACCCTTCAGAATTTTTAAGGCTGAATCGATATTTGCAGCAGAAATATGCTTCTGATCTTTGATCCGATTCTGAATTGAATAGTAGCCTATCACTGTCGCGGCCGAATATTGTTTAACCGTTTTCCAGCCTTTAACCAGGACATCGGTCTTTTTAGCAGAAATTACCGCGTCCAGATGCAGCAGGCTTTCGGAAACTATCCGCAAATTTGTGTATTTTTCCAAAACCCGCCTGAGGGGACGGTTTTGCCATCTAAAACACCATTGTTGGCGTCGGCGATCGCCCGATTTCCCGGAAAGTGGCGGACACCGATTTCCAGGTTCAGTTTCTCGCAGGCTTCGCGAAGGGATGATTTCACCAAGTTTTCCGGCTTAGGAATCGGTCCAGGCGGTAAGGTTTAAAACAGACTGAGTCGGCGAAATTGTGGACAACAGCAGTAATACCGAACAAAACACTATGGCAGCGAGGCTGATTTTTTTTAAGATGCCGGATATCATCGTTCTCATTACCCGTCACTCCCATACTCTTTGAACAAGGGATAATGGAAAATGATATCAGGCTCTTCCAATTGCACCATCAAGGAGCGGATATGACCCGATCAAATTCAACACCAATGATTTCATAAGAGCGCTGGATTCATCGAGTTCGATTTGAAACACAACTTGTGGCACGATAAAGCAGACAACGTCACCTTTTGCTGCAGCGGTCGCAGTCCGAGGCTTGTCACTGATCAGCGCCATTATGCCGAAAAGATGTCCCGCTTTATTTCACCAAGTACTTTCTTTTCGCCGTCACGATCCTAGGAAACCTCAATCATGCCGGAAGCCACAAGAAAGGCTGAATCGCCTTCCTTAAAAATCACCTCACCGGCAGAGGACTGTTTTTGATCCATTATCCCGACAGCATTAACCAGAAAACCAACTATTCTAATTGCGTAAGAGCCGCGACAAAGCTTTCATCGCCGATTACTTTCGTGATATGACCTTGGCCATGGGTGTCTTCAACCAGAACGACATCGCCAATGGAAATCAAACGCCTTTCACCATCGCCCGCTGTCATTTCGATACAGCCTGAAATACAGATAAAGTACTGACGCTTTGGTGCCGGGTGTTCTTCCCCCCCCCACCCGACAGGTAACTCGAAAAACGAAAAACGCGCCGCGTCGGTCTGAGAGGATACGTAAAAAGGAGAAGCTGGCGGTGCAAAATCCTGCAGCGTCAAATCAGCAATGATATCTTCAAAATGAGATTCACCGTGGTCATCGGCGTAAAGCCTGATATGGCGCATGTATTTTTCCAATCTTTGTAATCTTGCTACAGGTAAATCATCCATCATAAAACTAGTATTTTCTAGCTAAGTCGTCCGGTTACTAGACGAGTTGATCACCTCCAGAATAGCCGTTATCGCCTGAACGATTAACCAACCTCAAATATTTTTTGCGGCATCTTGTGAATACTCTCTCCGGGACCGCTATCGTCGATAATATAATTGTCACAGATCCAGGAATGAATATTGGGCGTCATATAGCCCGGATGACAGACAATGTTCATGTTCTTCTGAATGGTCATGGGCTCGTCATGGCGGATCAACGGACGCTCGACGAGATCGTACCCCTGGCCGTGACAGTAGAGTCGGGTCTCTTCGGAACGCCCGTTATCGCGCATGAATTTATTGTGCGCATTCCAGATATCTGCGCACGGCGTCCCCGGTTTCAGCAAATCCAGCGTAAACCGCTGCGCTCTTAGGGTAAATTCGAGCTCATCTTTAAGTTCCTGCTGGGCTTCCCCCAAAACGATAGTTCTGCCGACCTCGGTAAAAAATCCGCCGGCGCCATTGTTCTCGACCAGCATATTGAAAATATCACCTTTCTTGATCACCCGGTTCTGATTGTGGCGGGGACCAATGACGGCGGGTGTTCCATATGGATAGGATTGACACAGGTAAATGCCCTGCTCACTGCCGAAATCATGGCCGACATGGAGAGCTATGGCGGCAACATCTGAATCTCTCATGCCCGGCTTGATATTATCGATCACCGCCTGCATGGCCCGGTCCTGTTGATCGGCGGTTCCTTTGATAAATTCGATCTCTTCGTCACTTTTAATGACCTTGATCTTATCCACCATATCGGAGGCTTCGACATAACTAGCATCGGGATATTGCCGTTTTACATAGTCGACCATGGCGTAGGACATTTGGTAAGTCCCAAGCAGACCGATTGTGCCGTCTTTGAATGCTGCCAATCCTTTACAGGCCAATTCGGGATCGTAGTCGCGTGTGTAGGGGGCGGATTCATAGCTTGGTGTCGTCATTTCCCTTTTCACCCCCCTGACGAACCCATTGCCTTCGACCGGCACTTCGTTATCGCCGCCAAAAGGCCCCTGGTGCACCACCGTCATGGCGTCGTCCCGCGGGAAGATGACGGTAAGGGGATAGCCGTTGGTGGCCGGAATATCAGTAAAATACTTGGCGTAGCCACCCATATGATCATTGTTGCTCTGCATCAAAAGAACATCAATTTTTTCGGCCTCCATAGAAGCCCGCACCGCTGCCCAGCGCCTTTCCAGTTCTGTTGTTGAAATAGGTTTGTTTACCCGTTCCGATATTTTCACCACTTTACAATCTCCTGCTTACTTCCCCGCATTAACGACGTTGATCATCTCGTCCCGCTCGCCGTCCACGTAGTGGCGCAGGTTGGGTTCAATGACCGTCAGTATTCTTTCCGCATACATATCGCTGCGCCCGCCAATGAAGGGCGTCATGAAGACGTTGTCCATATCCCAGAGAGGACTTTCGTCCGGCAGAGGCGCTACCTCATAGACATCGAGCCCGGCGGCCGCAATTTCTCCGCCATTGAGGGCATCGATCAGCGCATTTTCGTCGACCACCCCGCCCCGGGCGATATTGACGAGACAAGAATCCGGCTTCATGGCTTTGAAAACATCAGCATTGACGATCTTGTCTGTATCCGGCCCATAGGGCACGAGCGCCACCAGAAAATCCACATCGGCGACGGCTTCAGCAATGTTTTCCCGAGAATAAATCTTATCGATCCCGTCCACCACCCGGTCGGTGCGGGATATTCCACAGACAGTCATACCCAGCGCTTTAAACGTTTTGGCCATATGTTCGGCAATGGCGCCCATGCCCAGGATGGCCACCCTGCGGGTATCCAGGACCTTGGGCAGTAACCGGTCAAAGACATGCTCTTCTTGGTTTTTGGTTAGCCGCCGTACCTGGCGGTAAAGCGCCAGCATATGTAGCAGCGCCATCTCCGTCATTTGCGGTCCATGTATTCCGCGCCCATTGGTCAAAATGATATCGGACCTGCTGGCAAGAGGTTCAACCAGATGATCGGTACCGGTGATATTGCATTGAACCCATTTGAGACCGGCTGCATTATTTGCCATTTCCGGCGTCAACCAACGGGCGATCGATATCAGAATTTCAGCTTGATTGAGCATACCCGGCGCATCTTCACCATCCCGAACATAAAGGAAATTCACTTCCGGAAATTTCGGTTCCAGGTGATCTTTGTATTTTTCAAATTCGGTATCGACTATAAGAACCGTCGTCATCTTCTTCCCCGCTTTGATTTGTTTTTTTGATTTATTTGTTATTTTGATCCTATGATTAGAAGAAGACATCTTTTTTATCAAGCAGTGTTCAAGTACCGAATGGGAACTCAAACTAGGTTGCCGCCGGCGATTATTGTAGAATAGTTGTCGGCTTTAGCTAACGGATGCGGGTGCCCTTGATACGCCTTCCCGCACTGCTTTTGATTGCCTTCTGTCTGCTCTTTNCCTTGCGGATAGCGGCGGCAATGGAGATTACCGACACCTNCCGATACTTCGACAAGGATTTCGATCTCGGCGGCACTAATTGNCTGAAAACCCTGTAGGATCTCAACCNGNCCACTTGCGCCACGGAACTCAACNATCCATCCTGGAAAGTCAGCCTTAAAAATTGCCGAGCGCAAACAGTGATGACGAATAGAAAATCGTCCAAAGCGCTGAACTATTTACAGGAATACATAAAGAACAACGTAAAATAATTCTATGCACAGCAACTCGGAATAGAACGTTGACCCTTCACATTTTTTGGCAACGAAATCAATCTTGCCCCGTGCTGATCAACGATTGAAACTCTTACGGTGTCGTCAATAGGTTCGTTTTTTACTAATACGGTCCAAAGAAGCATTTGGCTGGGGCTCCAGGATCAGATTACGCTGCCGCAAATCCTCCTGGGTGGCCTTCATCTGCTCCACTGTTGTTTCCAAATTTCTGGCACTGGTGCTGATTTGGTCCTCCAGTTCAAGTTTGGCGGATTCCTGGGCCCGGAACAACGCCCATTCATGTCCCAGGTTGAATAGTAAGGCCCGCCGGCTGCGACGCACGAAACGGCCAACCAGCGCCCCCAGAAAATATCCCACGAAGAACGGGGCGAGCAACAGTCTTATTTCAAGATTGTCGACCCCGACGACAATTTTTTTGCTGGAAAGAGGCGACAATTACAATGAACGCCGCACCGAACAGGCCATATACGGCTTCGTCGATCGCCCCTGTGTTTGGCGGCGCCATTCGCACTGACGGCAGTACCCGGCGGCGGCGCTTCTTCGTTGTATTCGGTCTTAAGGCCACTCATGCAGGGTGCATCATAGTCGGTATTACATCCTATGCGCAATTCTCGTTTACCGGTTAGAAAACAAGCCTGTGTTCTGCTAACCGGCTAAAGGCTCCAACATTATAACACCAAGATTTAGATCAGTGTCAGATCTAACATCGACGCTATAATTCTGACGGTCCGGCGCGTCGATTTCGATGGTGAAGTCACTGCCTTCGGTGAGACCAGTGAATTCGAAATCACCGAAAGCGTCGGTGGTCGTCGACAACGTGCCGCTGTCGCCGGCCAGTATCACCGAGATACCCTCGGCGCATTCTTCTACATCGCCCGACAATACGACCTCGCCGGCGATAAAGCGCTTGGGCAGACCCACATAGGCGACCGTGGGTTTGATGCCGAATTCATGGTTGAGTTCCTCCATTCGGCCCGCCTGTCTTTTCTGCGAAATGGCGCTATCGGGATCATCGAGGTCGCCGAACAGAATGGCCTCCACCGGACAGGCTTCGGCGCAGCGGGGCATCTTCCAACCATCATCCAGCAAATGCGAACAAAAGGTGCATTTCTGAGCCACCTTTTTCTCTTCGTTCCAGAAGATCACCCCGTACGGACAAGAGTCCGCGATGGTTTTCTGACCATCGGCTTTTTCCGGATCGATCATTACAATGCCGTCTTCCCGACGGAACACGGCGCCGTTTTCCGCCGCTTCGATGCAGGGTGCGTCCTCACAATTCTGGCACATGATCGGCGTGTAAGTGATCTTGGCCTTGGGGAATGTCCCCCGCTCTTCTTCGACAACCCGGATCCAGCTTTGGCCGAATTCGGAATTAGCTGCCGGTTGCGCGATGGAATAGGGCAAATGGTCGTTGCCCACATATTCGTCCCGGCATGTAAGGAAACAGGCATAGCAGCCAGTACATTTTTCGACGTCTACAATCATTGAAAAATTGGTCATCGTTTGCCCTCCCACTTTTCTATTTCGATCAGATTGGAATTGGGTGCCATGCCAGGAACGTTCTTGGACATCAGTTTGCTGGGCGACAGCATGTTGACACAACCCCCTCGATCTATGGAGTCGGGATCACCCGGATCAATGGGATCGTAGACCCCCGATGAAGCATAAGCGTGAACGACGCCCGGCTTGACCCGTTCGGTGATAACAGCGCAGCAGAGCACGCCTTTTGCCCGGTCGTTATGAAGTCGCACGATATCGCCGTCTTCGATCCCCCTGGCGCGCGCGTCTTCCGGATTGATACGCGCCGGCCAGTAAGGATAGCCATTCACCTTTATGCGGTGCACGGGAATGTCATTCAAAGAAGGCGTGTGCCCGTCATAGTGCGTATGGAAGGTGAAGCGCGGGTGCGGCGACAGCAGCTGGATCGGGTATTTATCGAACTTGGCTGAATGATGGCCTTCCCAACTCTTGATGTAGTGGGGGCTGACGGGTCGTTCGGTATCGTCGGGCGTATGCTGAGCCAAGCTTTCCGAGGCAAACTCGATCTTGCCCGAATAGGTGCCCAACTGGTCAGCCTCGTTGGTGGTCCGTTTGGGATTACCGATATCGGGCGTGTCGCAGCTGCGTCCTTCGGCAAACCAGCGCAGGCCGGGCGTGGATTTGTAATCGTCGGGCACGTTGATGATGTAATAGCCCTTCTTGTCGAATTCCTCCCAGGAAATGTGATCCTTGAGGTCGGAGATTTCGAAAAACGCCTTGGCCCAATCCTTGTCGGTCTTGCCCTCAGTGAATTCATCACCGAAGCCCAGCTTGCCAGCCAGGGCCGAAAAAATGTCATAGTCGGATTTGGATTCCCACAAGGGCTCTATGCATTTCTGCTGGCGCACGATAACCCGGAAATTGCAGCCGTTGGAAGCGTGCTGGGTATAGCCGTTACCGGTACCCCATTCGCCTACGTCTTCCCGTTCCAAATGGGTACAGGCGGGCAGAATGACGTCGGCGAAGCGGGGTTCGCCCGCCCACCAGCAATCCTGGTTAACGACAAACTCCAGCTTGGGGCTCTGATACATGCGGGCCCATTTGGTGGTGTCGTTCATGGTACCGAAGAAGGAGCCGCCGTAACGGTACCATAGCTTGATCTCGGAGCAGCCCTCCGCCGGATAGCTGTAAGGCTTGAACTGCTGCTCCAATGAATTACCGCAAAAGCCCTCGCCGATCCAACTGTAAGGCGGATCTAGGATGGCGTCGGGTACGTCGGGCCGGTAGAGCCGTTGCGGGTTGGGGTTCGGGAATGTCTGGTCGGCGGCGCGGCTGGTGCTCATGCGGCCATCGGGATCGGCATAGCCCGGGAACCAGATGGAGGCATCGAACGGCGCGCCCATGGAGGTTCCCCAGATGCTGACCCCCGGCTTGCCCAGACCCTGCATCGCCTGGAGCAACACCATCATGCGGGCCCACTCGGTGCCGTAAGCCGTCCGGCAGGCGCCGCCCTCACCACCCCTGGCACCACCAGACAACACTGTACGTTTCTTGGCCCACTGGCGGGCCAAGGCCACGATGGTGCGGGCCGGCACACCGGATTCTTCGGCGGCCCAGGCGGGCGTCTTGGCTTCACCGTCTTCTTTCCCCAGCACATAATCCTTGAACTGGTCAAAGCCGACAGTGCGGTTTTCAATGTATTCCTTATCGTAGGTCTCTTCGGTCAGCCAGACATAGGCAATGGCCATGGCCATGGCGGTGTCCGTGCCCATGCGGGGCGCGATCCACTTGCCGTCCATGGCAACGGCGGTGAAATTCTGGAAGGGGTCGATAAAAACCATCTCGACACCCTTGTCCTTCAACCATTGCCGCCAGATGGAGGCATCCTGGCCGGTATAGATGCCGCGGGTTGAATCAGGATCATTGGACCAGAAGACAATCATCTCGGCATTTCGCAGGCCGTCTTCCAACAAATCATACTGCTCTGGCATGCCGAGCCGCCAATAGAAGCCATAGGTATGCGTCGCCCCCCAGTGCCAACCTTCCCAGCTGTCTGGATTGTCAAACACAGGTGTGTAGCCGATACGGTTAAAGAAGCGCCAGAATGGCCCCATCTTATAGCCGACAATGCCCCAGTTATGGTGCGACGATGTCATGCCAGAAACGGCCGAAGGGCCGTAGGTATCCTGCACCCGCTTAATCTCGCCCGCCACCAGATCCAGGGCCTCGTCCCAGCTGATGCGTTCATAATCCGACCTGCCCCGGTTCTGCGGGTTACGCTCACCATTCGGATCAAAGTCCACCCGCTTCATGGGATACTTGATGCGGTCGTCGGAATAGATGCGCTGCCGCTCGCCATAAACATAAGGCGACAGATTAAATTTTTTGGGCGGCGTGTAGGTCTTACCATCAGCCTCGATGGTCCAGGGTTTGAAGTCCGCCTCATCCGCGTCCAGCGCCCTTATGCGCGTGATCTTGCCGTCCCGCACATAAACAAACACCGGCCCCGCATTGGTCAAATTGGTGAATACCTGTTCGGACATGAATAACTCCTTTTCCCCCAACCTCATGTTTTCGTTTTCTTGAAACCATGATGCCCGGAGAACGGACTGTCGTCCAATGGTCAATCATCTGAGAACGATAACTTATAGTTATGGGCGGGGGAATGGTGTGGAATGACGATTGAGGTGGCAAGCATTTGTTGCAATTCCATTGATTCCTACGTTTTTGTTCTCCTTTCCCTTTCCTTGCTACTCTACCACCCATGCGCATCTTGATTTAGAACTTGGCGTGGCAGAGTTTGAGTGAAATCCCTAAAAGCGAGGAGCTAAGGCGCGGAATTTAGCCGCCAAAGCCGACGCCTTGTGTTTGACTGGGTCGTCCCAGGAAGCAGTTCAGGGTAAGGGTAAAAAAATTCGAACGGCGGCTACCTCCCTCTAATCAGATCCGCCGCTTTTTCTGCGATCATGATGACGGCAGCATTGATGTTTCCGCTGATCAAGTCAGGCATAACAGCGGCGTCAACCACGCGGAGGTTTTCCGCACCACGGACCTTGAGGGTCCCGTCCACCACGGATTCGTCGTCACCCCCCATGCGGCAGGTGCCTGAGGGATGGTGGACGGTGATACAAGTCCGGCGGACAAAAGCATCGATGGCGTCGTCACTGTTGACGCCTTCACCGGGACCCAGCTCTGGCCCTCGGTAGGGTTCGAGCTCTGGCCGACCCAAGATCTCCCGGACCCTCCTCAGTGCGTCCCGTAGTTTCACCATATCCTCAGATTCAGAGAAGAAGTTCTGCACGATGCGGGGTGATTTTTCAGGATCGTTAGAGGTCAACCGCACCTCCCCCCGGCTTTTGGGATGCAGCAGCACCGCCCGGCAGCCGAAAGCATTGGGGAAGGGTTTGCGGAAACCAGGAAACCAGGGATAGGCATCCAGAGGTCCGGCGCCAAATAGAAGTTGGATGTCAGGCACCTCACTGGCCGGGTCGAGCTTGAAATAGGCAATGTGTCCTAACGGGAACTGGGTCGCCCTTCCACGCCCGAAAAAATAGGCCAGGGGCAGATCCAAAAGCACCCGATCCAGTCGCATCTGTTCCACAAAAGGGCCGCGCCCGATACGCCGGTAATGAACGCCGGCGGCGATATGGTCCTGGAGATTCTGACCCACCTGGGGCGAGTCAATTCGCACATTGATATCATGTTCTTTGAGGTGACCAGCGGGACCGATGCCCGACAGCATCAGAAGATGAGGTGAATTGATGACGCCACCTGAGAGTATGACCTCCCTGGCTGCCTGCGCTTCGTATCGTTTCCCCTCCTTCACGTAGGTGACGCCGACGGCCCGGTTACCGTTGAATAAAATCTCGTTTGCCTGAGCATGGGTCTCAGCCGTGAGATTGGACCGTTTGAGCGCCGGATGGAGATAAGCGGTAGCGCAACTCTCCCGCCGGCCGTTGCGGGTGTTCTGCTGAGCCCGGCTGAAGCCGTATTGCGAGGCGCCGTTATAGTCGGGATTGGCCGGGTGGCCAGCACCGATTCCCGCCTGCAGGTAGGCATCAATCAGGGGATCGCCGAAACTGGCGTGCACCACATTCATGGGCCCGCCCTGCCCCCGGTATTCATCGGTGCCGCCCTGCCAGTTCTCGGCCCGTTTAAAATAAGGCAAGACGTTGTCATACTGCCAGCCAGGCAAATTGTATGTCCCAGCCCAGCGGTCATAGTCGCCCCGGTTGCCCCGCACACAGGTCATGGCATTGACCGAGGACGAACCGCCCAGCACCTTACCCCGAGCACACTCAATCATACGGTTATCGGTGTGGGGTTCGGGACCGGAATCGTAGTCCCAGTCCACTGTCCGGTCCTGCACCAGCTTGCCCCACATGAGGGGAATTTTAATGAAGGGATGCCGGTCGGGCCCGCCTGCTTCCAGAATCAACACAGATACCGCCGGGTCTTCGCTCAACCGGTTGGCCAGCACACAGCCGGCTGATCCTGCGCCGACGATGACGTAGTCTAATTTCCGCACATTTGCCATGGGGCCATAGTCCAAAAAAAGGGGCCGTTGAACAAGACCGCCCCCCCCCTTTTGAGCAAGTTTATATGTAGTTCTATTGGCTATATTACTGGCCGGGGGCCACCGTATAGAGCACCACTTTGGATTTGTCGGCCATCTTGGTGACTAGTTCCTCGGTGGTGCCGAACTCCATGCAGGCCGACTGGCAGTGCTTGACGCAGGCCGGTTTCTGGCCTTCGGCATAGCGGTGCATGCAGAGGTTACAGAGATCAGTCAGATATGGCATGTAGTCGATCTTGATCTTTTCACCGGTGTCGTATTCGTGTTCCGTCACCCGGATGCCGTTCTTACCCACGGGATAGCTGTTTTCCTGCTGGCAGGCCACTTCGCAGGTGTGACACCCAGTGCAGTAATCGTAGTCAATGAGCATTCCATATTTGGCCATGATTAGGCTCCTTCCTCAATTTTTTCTAATGTGACCAAAGTGGTCTTATACTGTCCGCCGCCGAAACCGGATTTACTTTCCTGAGGCCCGGGTACGAGTTGGTTGATCTGGTAATCCCACACACCGAACAGATTGGGCTCGGTGCCTTCCTGTTCCGGCATCCACCAGCCGTGCAAGGTCTGAATTTCGGTGGGTTTTACCCGTTCGGTGATCCAGGCTTTGCGCTTAACGCGGCCAAGGTCGTTTTTGAGATAGATCCATTCACCATCATAGACACCGTATTTTCTGGCCGTCTCTGGGTGAATTTCCACCAAGGGATCTTGTTCTTTCTCCCGCAGCCAGGGAATACCCCGAAGCTCAGAGTGGAAAAAAAGCTGTGAGCGCGCGCCGGTGATCATGATCACCGGATATTTCTCATGCAGTTCCGGCGTCGAGAGCGGGCTCTGGGGCGGCTCCGTATAGAAGGGCAGCGGATCCAAATCCCAATCTTCGTAAGCCGAGCAATACACCTCGATCTTACCCGACGGCGTGTTGAAACCGGGCTCGCCGTCTTGACGCAACAATCCGCGTTCATGTCGGCGGTAAGGTTTGGCGGGGCCGTCTTCGGGCATCAACCAACCGCCGGCTTCCTCCATTTCCTTAAACGTCTTGCCGGACGGCGCCAGGCGTTCGTTGAAATATTCCTCAGGGGAACCCCATCGCTGGGTGCCTTCCGGGTTGAACCGTTTGGCCAATTCAAAATTGATATCCCAGTCGGTTTTACATTCACCCACCTGGACGCGCTTCTTGATGATTGACAGCGGCGCCCACCATGACCGGAAGCTGTCTTTTTCCGGGAAGGTGGAAGACGGCAGCACGATATCGGCCAGCGCCATTGATGTCGGATTGTGGAAAAGATCAACCACGCACACGAACTCAAGCTTCTTGAGGGCATCGTAGTGGAAGTTGGCCCGCGCCGCCTGGCCGCCCAAAACATTGGCAGTCTGTATCCAGGCGCCTTTGATAGGATAAGGCTCACCGGTCATGATCTGGTCGATCACCATGTCGGGCTGAGCCCAGCCACGAAAATTTTTGACCATCTTATATTCATCGGCGCCGATGCGTTTCTCGGTCAGGGTCTTGACCAGTTCCTCACCGTAGAGATCTACCAAGGCTTCAGTCGAATAGGGATAAGAGCTGACCTCGTGAGACGGGCGCGCGATGACCTGGCCACCCGGGATATCGATGTTGCCGGTAATGGCCCAGAGGCAGATGATACCGTGAGCCACCGACGTTCCGTCGGGGCACATATCGATAGGTACGCCCCAATGGATAGCGCCACGTTTAGCATTGGCGAAATAGCGGGCGGTGTCCGCGATTTCCGCTGCCGGTACACCGGTGATCTGGGAGACCTTGTCCACCGGGTATTCTTTGGCCCGTTCTCGCAACTCGTCCATGCCGTGGACGAACTTGTCACAGAATTCTTTGTCTTCCAGACCTTCGCCCAGAATGACGTTGAGCATGCCCAGCGCCATGGCGCCGTCGGTGCCCGGGCGGAGTTTTAAATGATGTTCGGATCGGCCCGTCATCCAAGTGTTGCGCGGATCCATGGATATAATCTTGGAGCCTTGCTTCATGCAATCGACGATCCAGTGACCGAAGAAAGCGTCTGGGCAGCCGTTGGGCGGATGCTGACCCCAGACGATAATCACCTCAGGCGCTTCCCATTCCGGGTCTTCGTAGCGTTTCTCCAGGAACTGGGAGCAGTCTACGACACCAAAATCTCCCTGCACCGCTTTCATAGCACCGAGGCGCGGCGTGTAGCACGACTGGCCCGACAGCCCCAACTGCACCCAGTTGGGGCTACCGTAACTGTAGGCCAGGAATGAAATAGGTCCGCCTATATCCCGGCCGGTACCCTGGGCAAAGACGATAGATTCGGGACCGTGCTTTTCCTTGATATCGTTCATCCGCTCTTCGCAATAATCGAAGGCTTCGTCCCACGAAATCGGTTCGAACCTACCCGAGCCCCGCTCACCGACCCGCTTTTGCGGGGTCGTAATACGGTCTTCGTGATACATGTATTGGGTTAAGGCCAAAACGCGGGGGCAGGACCGACCTTGATTAAAGGGGTGATTGTCATCTCCTTCTATCTTGATCATCTTGCCGTCTTCCACGTGCAACATCTGGCCGCAACCGCCGTGACAACCGGCACCGGCGGACCACGCTACTGTGGGATAAACGTCTACATTACCCATATCTAATTCCTTCAGTTCTATTCGTGATTCCGGCTACTCACCCATTACCGATCGGGCGCTGCCGTCTTCGATTTTACTGATCTTGCACAGCGTGGTTTTGTATTGACCGCCGCCGAAGCCATGCTCGGCTGCCTGCGGCCCGGGAACGATCTGGTTGATCTGGTAATCCCAGACGCCGAACAAACTGGGCTCGGCCCCATCTTCTTCGGGCAACCACCAGCCATGTAAAGTGTGGACATGGTGCGGTTTGACCTTTTTGGTGACCCGCACTTTCCGCTTCACCTTACCCATATCATTTTCCAAATTCACCCATTCACCATTGGAGACGTCGTAATCCTTAGCCGTATCAGGGTGAACTTCCACGTAAGGCACAGGGTCTTTTTCCCGGAGCCAAGGAATCATCCGATGTTCTGAATGGAAGAATAGGTTGGAGCGTGCGCCGGTGATCATGACCAACGGATATTTTTCGAATAAATCAGGGGTTTTGACACTGCTTTGTTCCGGCTCCCGATAATAGGGCAGCGGATCATGGCCCCAGTCTTTGAAGGCATTACTCCACACTTCCGCTTTGCCTGTCGGCGTATTGAATCCAGGCTCACCATCCGGACGCATGAGGCCACGCTCGTGGCGATAATAAGGCTTGGTCGGCCCATCCGGCGGCATTTCCCACCCGCCTTTGGCTTCCATTTCGTCGAATGTAGTGCCGGCGGCCTCCAGGCGTTCATTGAAAATATCCATTACCGTACCATAGCGTTGCAGACCTTCCGGGTTGAGGCGCTTGGCCAGTTCAAAGTTGATTTCCCAATCGGATTTACATTCACCGACCTGGACACGCTTTTTAATGATACTCAACGGCGCCCACCAAGACCGGAAGGAGTTCTTCTCCGGGAATGTGGCGGCCGGCAAAATTATATCGGCCAGAGCCATGGAGGTCGGATTGTGGAACAAATCCACAACAACAACAAAATCCAGCTTTTTTAGATTTTTATAATGCAATTTTGCGCGGGCCGCTTGCCCCCCCAATATATTACAAGTTTGAATCCAGGCGCCTTTGATGGGATAGGGGTCACCGGTAACTATTTGCTCAATTGCCTTATCGGGATGAGCCCAGCCACGAAACCCTTTAACCATGGGAAAATCGTTGGCGCCAATGCGTTTTTCATTTAACAGAGTAACCATATCCTGGCCGTAAAGTTCGACCAGTTCTTCGGTTGAATAGGGATAGGTCGTGACACTGTGTGACGGCTTGGCCAACACCTGTCCGCCCGGCTTATCAACATTGCCAGTAATAATCCATAAGCAGGAAATGGCGTGAGCAACGGCGACGCCGTCCGGGCACATATCAACAGGCACGCCCCATTGCACCGAGGCTTGCGCCGCCTTTGCGTAGGCGCGGGCGGCAGCAATTATGTCCTCCGCTGGCACTTCAGTGATTTCAGAAACCTTCTCGACCGGATAATCCTTGACCCGTTCGCGCAGCTCCGGCAGGCCATGGACCCACTTTTTACAAAACTCCTTGTCTTCCAGGTCTTCCCCCAGAATTACATTGAGCATACCCATGGCCAAAGCGCCATCGGTGCCGGGGCGGAGTTTCATATGGACTTTGGCCCTTGAAGTCATCCACGTGTTGCGGGGATCGACGGCGAGGATTTTTGATCCCCGCTTCATGCAATCTACAATCCAATGGCCGTAAAAACCATCGGGACATCCGTTGGGCGGATTATTACCCCAGACCAGAATATACTCCGGTACCTTCCATTCTGGATCATCATAGCGTTTTTCCAGGAACTGGGAGCAATCGGCAATAGCGAAATCGCCCATCGTCGCCTTCATAGCGCCAAGACGGGGCGTATAACAGGATTGACCGGAGAGACCCAACTGCACCCAATTGGGGCTGCCGAAACTATAAGCCAAGAAAGAAATCGGTCCACCGATATCGCGACCGGTACCTTGGCAGAATATCATTGATTCGGCCCCATGTTTTTCTCTGATATCACGCAAGCCATCTTCGCAGAGATCGAACGCTTCTTCCCAAGAAATGGGTTCAAACTTACCAGAGCCCCGTTCACCGACGCGCTTCAAAGGCGTCGTAATGCGATCTTCATGGTACATATATTGGGTCATGGCTAGGGCGCGCGGGCAGGATCTTCCTTGGTTCCAAGGATGTCCATCGTCACCTTCTATTTTAACCATCTTGCCGTCTTCAACATGCAGCGTTTGGCCACAATTGCCATGACAGCCGGCGCCCGCCGACCATACGACCGTGTTAAATTTTTCAATCTTTCCCATCTTCTCTTCTCCGGTTCCAGAAGGATTTACGAATTCTTTTTTTCCAATAGGTGCAAACGTTTGCTGCTTATTTTTGCATTTTATTTTCTCAGCAGTATCCGTATTAATAAAATAATAGTTTCAAATGAAACTAATGTCAACAATTCATCCATTAGAGTGGCTAATAAAGGTTTTTTGGCATTGGGACAAATTTCTGATTGGCAAACAGGCGAACATGAACGGCAAGCCGCTTAATTTTTTTGGCAATATCGACCACCTCTATGATTATTTTCCACTGTTGAATTTTGCTACGGCGGCAGCGCTAAGCCTGGCAGGTCGATGGGATATTAGTTACGCTGAACTTATACCCTATGTCGCACTTGGTTTTTATTGCTTTTGGCGTCTATTCGATTCCCGCTAGGTGGCTGGCCGACAAATGGAACCGGAAAGGTATGATGGTGGTATTTTTCATTGGTATCGGCTGCGTACTCTATCAGGCCGTATCGCCGCTGACAGCAAACCGATCTTGACCTAAAATACTTGTAATTTAATGCTTTTATTCCAAAAACTAGAGTATTCACCCCCCTAAAAATAACCGACCCACCTCTGGGTCCTCAAGAAGTGCATTCCCTGAACCGGCTTTGGCCAACTGTCCCGAAACTAAAACATACCCGATATCCGCAAACTCAAGGCCCTTTTTTGCATTTTGTTCAACCAAGATAATTGTTTTACCGTCAGTTTTTTGAAGATCTGATAAAATCTCAAAAACCATATCAATGTATTTGGGTTCCAGGCCAATCGAAGGTTCATCAACCAAAAGAACGCTGGGTTGCATCACCAAAGCTCTGGAAATTTCAAGTAATCTTCTCTCGCCTCCCGACAAGACCTTTGCCGGTTGATTCCTTCTCTTCCTTAATCGCTCGTATTTTTCAAAAATTCTTTCGGTTTCATCTAAAGCCTCTTCGGTCTTGTCTTTTATATATCCCCCCATCAACAAATTTTCTTCAACCGTCATATCAGGGAACACAGAGTTATCCTGCAAGATATAGGCAATACCAACCGATTTTAATTTTTCTGCAGGCGTTAGTTTCGTTATGTTTTGCCCATCAATTTCTATTTGCCCATCAAAAATATTGGTAAACCCATAAATTGAGTGAAGGATTGTTGATTTGCCGGCTCCATTCGGACCAATCAGGCATAACGACTGCGCTTTACTAATGAACAAATCAAAATTATGTAAAATTTCCATCTTTCCATAGCCGGCAGACAACTTCTCAATTGTCAGATGTATGTCGCTCGGAGAAAGTTTCTTCAGGTCTTCTGGTTGAGGAGTCGAGCCTAAAACCGAATATTGATCAAGGGTCATTATTGAACTCCGAGATAAGCATCCACGACTCTCTTATCGTCTTTAATTTGTTCGGGTAAGCCTTCTGCTAATAATTGCCCATGCGCTAAACAGCAAACTTTTTGGGCTAGATTCATAATCACTTTCATATTGTGTTCGATAACAAGGAGAGTAATTCCATACTCCTTATTTACTTTTATCAATCTATCAATAATTCCATTAATTAATGTCGGATTTATCCCTGCAGTTGGTTCATCTAGAAGAAGCATTTTTGGCTCATTCATCAAAGCCATTGCTAGTTCAAGAAGTTTTTGCTGACCAAAAGATAAATCACCCGCTCTTAGCTTCCTTTTTTGGAACAGACCAACGAATTCTAGCAACATTTCTGCTTTTGATGTTAATTCTTCCGGTATCTTCGAGAATACGGAAAATATAGTGTCATTTTTAGGCTTGTGACTAATCAACATGTTCTGAACGCAGTTTAATTTGCCATAAATTCTGGTTTGTTGAAATGTGCGTAACAATCCCAATTTTGCAATAACAGGCACCGGTAATTCTGAAATTTCCCTTCCGTCGAACTTTATCGAACCTTTATCAATTGGGTGCGTTCCAACGATAGAATTAAATAGAGTTGTTTTGCCGGATCCATTGGGTCCAATTAATCCAGCAATTGAACCTTGTTCCACAGATAGGGAAATACCCTCATTGGCTTTAACTCCACCAAAATATTTTGAGACCTGATTAACTTCTAATATCGCGCTCATTATTTTAATTCTACCTGTGCTTTCAGGTCTTCCTCATCAACTATTTCGCCGAATTGGCTAGGATATTTTTCTCTAAGGTAACCCATAATCCCCTCTGGAAAGAAAACGACTATTACTACAATTAAAATTCCGAGAGCAACGTACTGCCATCCCAAAAAGAACGTCCAAAATCCCTCTTTAAATATATGAAAGACCGTTGCTCCAATTACAGGTCCCCAGAGAGTTCCCTTACCTCCAAGAATGGCCATCAAGACCATGAACACCCCATATGTTGCTCCGGCAAATGCAACTTCAACCGGTTCAATGTAACCAATCATATTACCCACGAGGCCGCCAGCGATGCCCACAAAAAAAGCAGAGACAACCCAGCCAATAATTTTATACCGCATGGTGTGAATTCCCATTGCTTCTGCTTTGTCTTCATTATCCCTGATGGCATTTAGAACTAATCCAAACCTTGTTTGATAAGCCCACTTTAGAAAAAGAAAAGTGACCACAAATAATATCAGACAAGAAAAATAGAAAAATTCTGATCTTAACTCTGTATCACCTATGTTTTTTGGCCATGGAGGAGCGGTCATACCTTGCCCAGCACCAATTAATTCTATACCACCCGCAATTTCACCTGCGGCGATTCCTAAGCCTAATGTGCATATTGCAAAGTAATGGCCTCTTAATCCTAAAATTCCATAACCAATGATCGCCGCCACGATTGCCGGAACTACACCAGCTAAGAGTAAACCCACAAAAAAACCCTGAAAATATTGCAGAGGTGTATGTACAAAAGTTTTCTCACCACCACTTGCGGTCCATTCGTCCAGAGGAAAGAACATACCTATTTGGATGCCGGCACATAAATACATACCAAGACCAAAGAATAGAACATTACCAAACGTGTTATATCCCATTTGCCCTCCCTGCACGTCCCAAGTGAGGGCCAATACTATTAGTATCCACAAAAATGAGATCTGAAGTTTGAAAGCTGGAAACAAAAAAGGAGCAAACAAGCCAAAGGCTATTATTAAGCAATAAAAAAACAGGTTGTTTTTATTCATGTTAAATATTCTCTTTTTCTGGATAACTTAAACCTTCTGTATACAAGGATTAAAACCAGTAAGAGGAAGACCGCCCCAATTCTAAATTCTGTCCCAAGAATATAATCTGCGAACTCTTCAAAAACACCTAGTCCCATTCCAGATAAGGCAACGCCAGGTAAATTCCCTAAACCTGCTATAATCACAATCATGAAAGATCTAACGGTGTAAGGTAAGCCCACGTAAGGATGTAATGTGAAGGTAATAGCAATCAATGCTCCGGCGACTCCACACAGTGCAGCATTAATTCCAAAAGTTGCTGCATAAACTTTCTCTGTGTCTACGCCTAAAATTTTTGCGGCTCTTGAATTTTGTGAAGTAGCCCTAATAGCGCGACCTAACTTAGATTTTTTCATATAAAAAATTAAAGCTATAGCAAAGATGATGCTTACTAATGCGGAGAATATCTTCGCGTTCGGCAGTGTTACCCTTTCATCAAAAAGCATCGTTGTCCCAAAATTTGACTGAGCAACAACTACATCAGCTCCAAAAACAAAATTCATTAGCTGTTGTGCTAATATACTAATACCAAAGGTTGCCAGAATAGAAATAAATAAGTCTCTATCTACCACTCGATGAATAATAGATTTGTATAAAAACCAACCCAAAAAAAACATGATAATAGGTGAGACGATGACACCAAACGCCGGGTGAATTCCTATGGTGTACATTGTGTAAGCAATGTAGCCACCCAGAATAACTAATTCTCCTTGTGCAATATTGATGATATTCATTACACCCCATTGCAATGCCATTCCATAAGCGATAAG
>PBQI01000059.1 GCA_002725625.1 Rhodospirillaceae bacterium
CGGTGGTATTGGTGATCTACAAGTGCGCAATCGCGGCACCATCGGTGGCTCGGTGGCCAATAATGATCCGGCGGCTGATTATCCGGCAGCAAGTCTCGCCCTTGGTGCTACCATCAACACGGATCAGCGCAGCATCAGTGCCGATGATTTTTTCACCGGTCTGTTCGAGACGGCGCTGGGTGAAGGCGAAATAGTGACCTCGGTCAGTTTCCCGACACCAGATAAAGCGGCCTATGTGAAGTTCCCCAACCCGGCGACGCGGTATGCCCTGGTCGGTGTGTTCGTGGCGTCGGGGAGCGATGGGGTACGTGTTGCCGTAACCGGTGCGGGTCAAAACGGTGTTTTCCGCGCCGAGGCGCTGGAGTCCACATTGAATGGCAACTTCTCCGCCAATGCACTGGACGGTGTTTCGGTTTCGCCCGATGGGCTGGCGACGGACATTCACGCCGCCGCCGATTATCGAGCTCATTTGATTGGGGTTATGGCTAAACGCGCAGTTGACGCCTGCAGCTAATCAGGCCCAACCAATATAGTAAAGCGCCGCTTCGTTTGACCGCGATTATGGACAGACCGGGCGGCGTTTTCTATGCTCCAGTGAATATTATAATAATTATTGAAAGTTCTTTTGATGGCTGAACTGCCCGAATCCGTAGATGCCACATTGGTATTGTTGCGCCAGGGCGATTACCTTGCCAACAGAAGCTTGGCGACAGCGCTCTATCTTTCCCTTAGCCTAAATCGGCCTCTGTTTCTCGAGGGTGAAGCCGGTGTCGGCAAAACGGAAATAGCTAAAGTTTTGTCCGAAACTCTGGGACGGCGTCTTCTGCGTTTGCAATGTTACGAAGGCCTCGATGTCACGACAGCCGTGTACGAATGGAATTATTCCCGGCAAATGGTGGAGATTCGGCTGGCGGAAGCTACCGGTGAACGGGATCGAAGAAAACTGGAATCCGATATATTTAATGACGAATTTCTCATCAAGCGCCCCTTATTACAGGCGCTGGAGCCCGATAGCGCCGGCGCGCCCGTTTTGCTGATTGATGAACTCGACCGCACGGATGAGCCGTTCGAAGCTTACCTTTTGGAGATTTTGTCAGACTATCAGGTGACAATACCGGAACTCGGTACGATATCGGCCGAACAGCCACCACTGGTCATCATAACCTCCAATCGGACACGGGAAATTCATGACGCTCTAAAGCGAAGATGCTTTTATCACTGGGTGGACTATCCCAATGCAGAGAGGGAACAGGAAATTCTTTCCGTCAAAGCGCCGGAAGCGGCAGCAGTTCTTTCCGCTGAAGTCGCCCTGTTCGTACATCAACTGCGCAACGAAGATTTATTCAAGGTGCCGGGTGTTTCAGAAACGATCGATTGGGCGCACGCGCTGACGCAGTTGGACTGCTTATCACTTGACCCCACCACCATCAACGACACGCTGGGCACATTGCTGAAATACCAGGATGACATCGCCAAAATCGAAGGTAGCGAGGCCAATCGAATTCTCAATGAAGTAAAAATGGAACTGGCAACTGCTGGGCGCTGATTTTAATGTCGAACGCTAAAGTGATTGATCCCATTGGTGGCCGACTGAGTGAAAATATATTGCATTTTGGCCGGGTGCTGCGCCGTGCTGGATTACCAATCGGGCCTGGACAGGTATTAGATGCCCTAAGGGCCGTTGCTACCGTCGGGTTGTCAAATCGCCAGGATTTCTATTGGACCTTGCATTCAGTATTCGTCAAACACCGTCCCCAGCGGGACGTGTTCGATCAGGCTTTTCACATATTCTGGCGAAACCCCGATATTCTAGAGCGCATGATGCAGATGGTGCTGCCAGATATTTCAAGCGGGGAATCTGCTACGGATAAGGAAGAACTTTCCCGCCGAGTCGCGGAGGCGTTGGCACCAGGCGAAAGCGATGATGGCGAGAAAAATGACGAGGAAGAAATTGAGTTCGACGCCACACTGACATGGAGCGCCAATGAAGTTCTTAGCCATAAGGATTTCGAAAAAATGTCGGCGGAAGAAATTAAGCAGGCCACCACCGCCATTTACCGCTTGCGGCTACCCATTATGGATGTGCCGACCCGGCGCTTTCGTTCGTCGTCTTCAGGCAATCGCGTTGATATGCGCCGAACACTCAGAGCAGCCTTAAGGTCGGGCGGCGATATTATCCCTTTGACAAAACGAAAGCGCCAGTTCCGTCATCCGCCGTTGGTCGTTATTTGCGATATCTCGGGCTCAATGGAGCGATACTCCCGCATGTTCCTTCATTTTATGCATGCTATCACCAACGACCGGGATCGGGTTCACACTTTTCTGTTTGGAACCAGGTTAACCAATATAACCCGCCATTTAAGGCATAAAGACGTCGACGCCTCGTTGAACAAAGTCGGTGAAGCCGTAGAGGATTGGTCGGGCGGTACGCGCATCGGCCATTGCCTGCACGATTTTAACCGCAATTGGTCACGCCGCGTATTAAGCCAAGGTGCGGTCGTCCTCATGATTTCCGATGGTCTAGACCGAGAAGAAGGCCACGGTTTGGCAGAGGAAATGGAGCGGCTTCATAAATCATGCCGTCAGCTGATCTGGCTGAATCCACTATTGCGCTATGAAGGGTTCGAGCCCAAATCCGTTGGTATCCGCGCCATGCTTCCACATGTTGATCGGTTTAAAACCGTTCACAATTTGGCAAGTTTGCGCGATCTGACCGAATTGCTTAGTGAAAACCTATACCAACCGGACCATTCGGCACGAAAATGCTGGTAACGGCATTAACAAAAATTTGATAAAGATAAAACATTAGAGGCCTCAAGCCGTCTAATTGAAGTGCTCGAAAATAGTCCGAATGCCTACGTCGTCTCGGATAGGGGTCTCATTTTTGTATCATGCAACCGGATGTGCCGCGGCATTCGATCGGATCTGGAGCACCTTCTGAAACCCGGACTGCCGTACGAGGATTTATTTGATGTCACGTTGTCTGATATCATTATTGATCCGCGACGGATGATGTAGGTAACGGGATAGGCATGGATGAAGAGGGCATTAAACTTGCGCTGGTCAAGTTTGCCCAGGTCGACAACGGCTTGGCCCGCGCTTATGGAGGAACAGTACTTGGATTGCGGCTGCCCCTTGGGCTGGTCTAGGCTCACGGCGGATCTTTGTCGATCGATAGAAAACCGGGAGTAGGTACTGTAGTTACGTTGGATTTGCCTGGCGAACGCATTATCTACTGATAAGAATCAAATAATTTCCTATTCCAACATCCGGACTGGCACAAAATTAATAGCCGGGTTAAAAATAATACCTGATAAACTACAAAAATAATAATACTGGTAAATTTTGCAAAGGGTCAGTAATGAGCGCAGACAACGAAAAGAATTATACCGATATCTATTCCAAGTCTATGGAAGACCCGGAAGGATTCTGGGGGGAAGTTGCCGAGGATATTCATTGGGAAAAAAAGTGGGACACGGTTCTAGACCGCTCCAACCCGCCATTTTACCGCTGGTTCGCGGGCGGCGAATTGAACACTTGTTACAACGCGCTGGACCGGCATGTTGAAAACGGACGCGCCGATCAACTAGCCTTGATTTATGACAGCCCGGTTACCAGCGGCACGGTGAAAAAGTATACCTATCGGGAATTACGGGATGAAGTTGCGACCTTTGCCGGCGTTCTCGCTGCTAATGGCGTCGCCAAAGGCGACAGGGTTATCATATACATGCCGATGGTGCCCGAAGCGGTTGTGGCCATGCTGGCGTGTGCACGTCTAGGCGTTATTCATTCCGTGGTGTTCGGCGGTTTCGCTTCCAATGAATTGGCAGTACGCATTGATGATGCCAAACCGAAAATTATTGTAACAGCATCCTGTGGTATCGAAGTCGGGCGTGTTATTCCCTATATGCCCCTTCTTAATGATGCCATCGATATTGCCGAGGCCAAGCCTGAATCAGTCGTTGTTCTACAAAGGGAACAGGAGATGACCGAGCTCCAGGATGGTCGTGACATCGACTGGGCCAAAGCTATGGCAACCGCTGAACCCCATGATTGCGTAACCGTAGCCGCCACCGACCCGCTCTATATTCTCTATACTTCAGGCACCACGGGTGTCCCCAAAGGCGTAGTAAGGGATAATGGTGGGCATGCCGTTGCTCTAAATTGGTCTATGAAGGCAATATACAATGTTGAGCCCGGCGACGTCTATTGGGCGGCTTCCGACGTCGGTTGGGTGGTCGGCCATTCCTACATTGTTTATGCGCCGCTGTTCAGCGGTTGCACGACCATATTCTACGAAGGCAAACCGGTTGGTACGCCGGATGCCGGCGCTTTTTGGCGCGTTATTTCGGAACATGAAGTCAAAGTCATGTTCACCGCCCCAACGGCATTCAGGGCGATAAAGAAAGAAGATCCCGACGGCTTGCTTCTTAAAAAATATGATATGAGCAAATTCGATATTTTATTCCTGGCGGGAGAGCGAACTGATCCAGATACGCTGCATTGGGCGGAGGAAAAAATCGGTGTGCCGGTGATCGATCACTGGTGGCAGACGGAAACCGGTTGGTCCATTGCCGCCAACTGTATGGGATTGGGACCATTCCCCGTGAAGGCAGGCTCACCAACTAAACCGGCTCCCGGCTGGGATCTGCAGGTGCTGGACGATGCCAATCAGCAGGTTAAAGCCGGTGAAATTGGCGCCCTGTCCTGCAAATTACCGCTGCCACCTGGTTCATTGCCAACCCTCTGGAACGCTGATGACAGATTTGTGGAAAGTTACCTGGAGGAATATCCAGGCTACTACAAAACCGCTGATGCGGGATTCATCGATGAGGATGGGTATGTGTTTGTCATGGCGCGCACCGACGATATTATTAATGTCGCCGGTCACCGGTTGTCGACAGGTGGTATGGAGGAAGTTCTGGCTAATCATCAAAATGTTGCCGAATGCGCCGTTATTGGCGTCGATGATCAGCTCAAAGGGCAGTTGCCTGTTGGATTTCTGGTATTAAAGGCCGGGGTCGAACGGGATGCTGCTGATATTGTTGGTGAAGTGGTTCAAATGGTGCGGGATCAGATTGGTCCGGTCGCTGCATTTAAACAAGCGACTATAGTTGAAAGGCTACCCAAAACCCGGTCCGGTAAAATTCTTCGCGGTACCATGCAGAGCATCGCCGATAACAAGGAATACCGCATGCCAGCTACCATTGATGATCCGGCTATTCTGGATGAAATAGAGATGGCTTTGGAAGGCTTGGGACTAGCCGGTAAACGCAACTAGTTTGCCAGCACAGCGTCGATCATGGGCACGATGGTGTTAAAATTGACGCTGATCGCCGTTTGTCGGATATCTTCTAGTTCGGTGGCCACTTTGGAATCCTGTCCGTTCTGTCCCCATTTTTCGAGCGCACGTCCTCGTCGTATACGCAGATCCATCCAGGGAAGTTGTTGTTCATCAGTGTAGATTTCAGCTGCCGTAGCAAATCTTTCCACCCCTCCCCAATCACCGGCGTTAAGACAAGCGTCTATGGCATCTCGGTAGAAACAAAGGTAATTATGGCTGACGCATTCCTGTTTAAGTATCATCTCACCTTCAGCGACTGACTTTTCCCTGGTCTCCGGATCATCGGCCAACATTGACAGAGCCCCAAGTGTCATGGGACCCGAGAATTTAAAGCCTATTTCACGATCCGTCGCAATGGCCTCGTTGATCATGGTCATGACGTCATTATGATTGCTTTCCACAGCGAGTATCTTGGACAGAACATCCTGATTAACGGGTTCAAATCGGTGTGCACCAATTTTCTTGGCTATTAGAAGTGCTTTTTCACATTGCTCTTTGGCTTCCGCTTCGACTTCCGCCGGGAATTTTTTCTCCAACGACATCCCGATATCCCGATAAGAGCGCTGGCGGGTTGATTTGAAAAGTGATTCATAGGCAGCAACCATTTCCTTCAAAGCGCGCTTTAAATCCGGAGGATCGAAATGCGATACTGAAAGCAATAAATTCTCGCTGAATGACCTGCCAATAACGGACACCAATTGGATAATTTTTTAAACGGCGTCAACAGGTATAGCCTGGTCATCAAAAAATCCTGGAGCGATTCCGGAGCGGATGGCTCTTTCAGGGTTGTCTTCATGAGCGCTTGGATAACCAAATCGCAAAATATTACCGTCAACTGGCGGCGTTCCGCTTCGCTTTCCTGTGGTTCAGGTTCCGGTGACTTATCGGTTGTGCCGTCGGAATCGTTAAGGCTGGCTCCGCACTGNCTGCAGAATTTATTACCGGGAGGATTCTCCGACTNTCAGTTGGGGCAGGGTTTGGGCAACTTGNCGCCACGTTGACCGCAAAACTTGTTTTCGTCCGCATTCTCCGACTGGCAATTCGGGCAATCTATATTAGGATTTTCTTGATGTCAGTTTAGACTTTATCAGGCCAAAAAATATGTCGGCACCACTATATTGCCAACCTAAATGAGAGTTACAGTTCAAGCAAAATCCAATCTGCCAATGGTAACCCTTAAACCAAGTAAACTCATTACTCGGCTGGCCAATAACGCCAACGCCGGGGGCCTCTTTAAAGCAGGCTATTTCAAATATCTGCCCGGCCGGATTAAAAACCGCATGCTCATGATCGTCGTTTCGTTCAATCCGCCAGCGGCCCCGAGTAATCAGTTTGCTGCAGTTTGAACAGTAAAGTTCATCATCCTTTCTAGTATCCGAATCGCGTTCGGTGTTTGCATCCGGGTTGAATTGCAACATGCTTCATCCCAATAATAACATCCTACCATTTGCCGGTTAATGTGCGATAAAATTAATTGTCAGACAAGAAATAGGCAAAGTACAGTCCCGTTGACGTTATTTGTCAACGTAGGGATTCCGGCCTTTGCGAACCAGCATTCGAATGGGAATACCCGGGAGGTTAAAATCCTCCCGGAGGCCGTTAACGAGATAACGGCGATAATCTTCGGGCAGAGCGCCCCCTTTACTGGAAAAAACAATAAATGTCGGGGGCCTGGTTTTCGCCTGGGTGATATAGCGGATGCGCAATCTTCTACCGCCCGAAATAGGAGGCGGGTGCCTTTCCGTCATATGTTCAAGCCATTGATTCAACTGGCCGGTCGGGACGCGCTTGTTCCACGTTTCAAATATGTCGAAAGCGGTCGGCAGAAGTTTATCGAGCCCTTCACCAGTGAGCGCCGACACGGTCAAGGTCGGAACACCTCTTACCTGTGGCAATGAGGTTTGCAGCCTGTCATCAAGCTTTTGCAAAGCCGCCTGGCGATCTTTCGCAATATCCCATTTATTGGCGGCGATAATTAACACGCGGCCTTCTTTGATAACCTGGCGGGCAATGGTTAAATCTTGCTTTTCCAGCATATCATTGCTGTCCAGCACCAACACCACAATTTGGGCATATTGAATGGCCCGGAGAGAATCTTGAGCGGATAGACTTTCAACTTTTTCCGTAACTTTCCCCTTTCGCCGTAGACCCGCAGTATCGATTAATTTCAGTTGGCGACCGTTATAGCTCCACTCGACGGCGATGGCGTCGCGGGTGATGCCGGCTTCAGGGCCGCTGAGTAAGCGGTCATCGCCGATCAGCTTGTTGATCAGAGTGGACTTCCCGACATTTGGGCGACCGACAATGGCCATTTGAATGGGACCGGACTGTTCTTCAATTTCGCCTTCTTCGTCGAGGTCTTCAACGTTAGCCTCTTCGGGCGCTACCTGTTGAGCTTCGTTTAGTTCATCAGCAATGGGCTGCAGTGCGTCATAGAGTTCCCCCATCCCCTCTCCATGCTCGGCCGAAATGGCCAGAGGTTCTCCCAGCCCGAGGCTGTAGGAGTCGTAAAGACCGGCTTCACCGCTGCGCCCTTCACATTTATTTGCAACCAGGAGAACTGGAACATTTCTGCTCCGAAGCCATTTGGCGAAATGATTGTCCAAAGGTGTGACACCGACTCGCGCGTCGATCATGAATAGAGCAACGTCGGAGTCTTCAACGGCTTTGTCGGTTTGTTCACGCATCCTACCTTCCAAAGTGTCATTGGAAGCATCTTCAAATCCTGCCGTATCGAAAATATTGAAAGTCAGATCGGCGATTCGGCCTTTCCCGATCCTGCGGTCGCGCGTGACGCCTGGCGTGTCATCAACAATGGCGAGTCTTTTTTCCGCTAACCTGTTGAACAGCGTAGATTTACCGACATTCGGCCGGCCCACTATGGCAATGGTGAGGCTCATTTTGAAAGCCGCAGTTTAAAGGTTAACGATAAGCAACGAGTTCCGCATCCTCGGACAGGAAAAATATCGTATCCAAAGCGACGATGGGGCTGATGGCGACAGCATCCGGCATTTCCACTTTGCCCAATATTCTCCCCGAGTACGGTGAAATCGACAAGGCTTCGCCGGTCGATCCGGCAACAATCAGTCGGTCACTGGTCAGCACCGGCCCGGTCCAGTTGATGCGGTTCTGTCTCTCTTCCGGATCTTCCCAGTGGGGTAGGGATGTCACCCAGTGGATGCGGCCGTTCAATCTACCAACTGCAAGGAGCTCTGAATTATTGGTAATAGCAAAGAGATAATCCCCGGCGATCCAAGGGCTTTCGATGCCGCCGATCTGACGTTCCCAAATACGGCGTCCCGAACGAAGATTGATGGCCGTAAACTGCGAGCTGTTGCTGATGGCGTAAACGACACCCCGGTCAATGATTGGGCGACCGCGAATGGTGGACAGTGTTGCTGATGCGCTGGCTCTATTGACGCCGGCCAGCGATTCCGACCAAAGTTCCTGGCCGTTTTCAATCTTCAAGGCAACAATTTCTCCGGACGAATAGGGGGCTACGACGACACCGCCATCCACAGCAGGGCTGCCACCGCCCAAGAGATTAGTGGTTTCTTCGATACCCGAATGGGTCCACAAAACATGTCCGGTATCACCGTTCAGGGCGAGCAGCTTATTGGTCAACGTAATGACGAAAATCCGATTGCCACGCGCCGTCGGAGCCGATCGCATGGGAGAACCAACGGCACGCCGCCACTTCACTTTGCCGTCTTTAGCATTGATGGCGATGACCTGCCCAAACCCGGTAGAAGCGTAAACTCTGCCGCCTTCATAGGCCAGCCCACCGTTAATGTGGTCGTCATCCTCTTCATCAGGCGTGAGATCAACGGACCACAATTCATCGCCCGTTTTGGCGTTAAACGCTGAAACAACCGTTTCCGAATCCATGGTGAAGATTTTACCATCCGCCAGCACCGGTTGGGCCATTAAACGGTCTTCATCATCGGTGCCGCTGCCGATGGAGGTGCTCCAGCTTTCTTTCATCGAGCCCGACACGCGAATATGATGCATGGCATGATTGGCGAAACCGCCGGCCTGAGGCCATTCGGCGTTGGGTGTCGGTGCCGGCAGGAGTATTTTCTTTTCAGACTCGGCGGCGTCGGGCGTCAAGGTGCTTTCATGTGCCAATATGGAAATGCGTTTTCCTGGCAACGGCGGTTTTCCCCGAACGCCAAGAAAAGTATCGCAGGCTCCCAGCGTTAAAACGCTAAGGACAAAGATAGGGATTTTTAATTTGTTACTCATTTTATTATTCCCTCTAGCCGCCGAGTATCGCCGACATCTCTGCCGCCCGCGTTCTAATTCCGGATGGTGCCGTCGCATCATCCGCTAGCTCTTTGTATAGTTTTCCGGCTTTGCTTTTATCACCCGCTTTCTGGGCGGCTAGCGCCGTTAGCTCCTTGGCGCTATGGCGCCAAGGATTACCGGCAGCCATCAGGCCGGCCAAACTGGCGGAGAGCTGGGCCGGGTCGCCATGGTCCAGCCCGTGCATGACCGACATGAGTAACGCCAAATTACGAAAAGCGAGTGGTACAGAAGAATCTTGAGACATTTTTTGATAGGCGGAGGAAGCTCCTTCGGTGTCATTCTTTTTAACCAAAACAGCTGCTTGGTTGAATCGAGATAGCACTGCGTACCCAGCACTGCCTCCAACAGACAGTTTGGCGAGAAGACCAGCCGCCTCATCAGGCTTGTTTGCAGCAATTTTCTTAATGGCAGAGTTGAACAGCTGACTGCTTTCCGTCCGCTGATTAAGGTTATAGGATTTCCAACCTTGGTAAGAGGCGACAGATAACACCAAAACGACGACAGCGCCGATTACTACATTGCCGTACTTTTTCCAAAGTTTGGCATAATGTTCCTGACGCAAGTCTTCGTCTATTTCTTTAAATAAATTATCCTGTTCCGGATTTCTATCCGCCATCCGTATACCCTTAATAAATCGATTGCTGGTAAAATTTGCCGTAAATATCCGCCGTAAATATCCCAAGGCGCCGTTATTACCGCCCGGAAAGCGGCGCTAGGATAACGTGCTAACCAAGGGAAGGCAAACCTACATAAAACCGAATTTCACCTGGAAATCAACAGGTTCTAATGACAAAATTCCGTTGTCAGTGATAGGAAGGCGCGGTACCGTCAAGTCGCCGACGATAATTGGTAATTAATGCGGTCAATCCGCTCGTGCAGTATGTCCGACCGGGACATTAAATCGGATAGTTTTACCGGCAGATCGAACTCAATTTGCAGTTCCTGTTTGGAAAAAAACTTTATTACTTAAATGCCGCCGGCATTTTTCAGCAGCTAATTCCACTGATAGCTCGCCATTTTCTACGGTCTTTTTTAACAAAAGCCAGGACATAACATTGACGACGTGTGACACCAAACGAGTTGTTTCCGATACGATTATCATGCGCCAATCCGGGTTGGGGTAAGCCGTTTTGCAGGCGTTTTAGATTTCTGCTTAGTCGTGCGTATCCTGTAACAGTTCTTTGGCGTCGACATAAGCACAACCAATAATATGAGCTCGCATGGGAACCTCAATCTATTGTTTCGTTTGGCCCAAATTAATCGATGCTAAACCCGATACCTTTCGTCCTTTTTCTAACAAAGCGTAACAGTTTATTTCCTTTCACAGCAATAGTTGATAACGCCTCTTAATTAGTATCCGAAGGCCGAGCGCCGGATCGCCATGCTTTTAACACTTTATGTCGTTGTAATTGTGCAAAAATTTGGGTTCTCTATTAATCGTTCATTAAACTTGAATGGGTTATAAAATGACAACATAATCGGCAGCTCAAGCCTATGCTTAACGATGAAGGCTAGCGTATGGTGAAAAAAAGATTGGTGCGAATTTTACTTATAATGTTAATTTGTCAGCTGGCAACCGCGTGTTCTGTGGCGACATCGGCGTCAGGGATGACCCCAGCCCTGCTTGGCATAGAGGGAGCGACCGTGGTCGGCACCGGTAAATCTCTGACCGATCACTACATCTCTTTCACCACCGGGAAAAATTGTTCGACGCTGCGGAAAAATACCGGGCGCACCTACTGTGAGGAAGATGAAATCAGCGCACCGGAAGAAATTTATTGTTACAAATCCCTCGGCAAGGTGAATTGTTATTCAACACCGCGGCCGCATGGGGAGGATCAAAATCGCGTCGGGCATATTGCGCAGGGTGCCAAGGAAACCCGCTGAATACTCTGAAATTATGGACCAGCTTGACTAACAAATTCGCGACTGGCTTTCTTTCTTTCGTTTGGTTTTTGGGATTGGTCCTTGGGGACAAAATATGCGCCAGCTTGGATTTTTTGATGTTGCTAATCACTATGGCGGCTCGGATGCGAAGAATGTCCTACTTTTGAGAACTTCGACAGCTATTTGAAAGATAGG
>PBQI01000060.1 GCA_002725625.1 Rhodospirillaceae bacterium
GCCGTCACGGTGCTGCTGCCGATGACGTTCTTAGGCCGTTCGATGGCGACGCGCGGCAATTGGGCCGCTCCCATATGTAGGGCTTCCAAAGCCAGGTTAATTCCCGGGGCGATGACGCCGCCACAATAGTTCCCTTCTGCATCGACGACATCAAAGGAGGTCGCCGTACCGAAGTCGATAATCTGAATAGGACCCTGATAGATAGCATGCGCCGCCACTGCGTTACACAAACGGTCAGCACCCACTTCCTTTGGGTTGTCAATCAATATTTTCAGGCCAAGATCAATATCCGGACCACCAACGACCAGAGGTTCACATTCAAAGTATTTGCGGCAGAGATCCTGCAGGTGAACCAGATTCGCCGGTACCACGGTCGCGATAATGGCGGCATTGATATCGTCTTGATTTATCTGATCACGCACTATCAGTTGCCCGAGCCAGACGCCGAATTCATCCGCCGTCCGATTCGAATTCGTGGCAGCCCGCCACTCACCGGCCACCTCTCCGTCATCGGTGAAAATTGCGAAAACAATATTGGTGTTCCCAGAATCGATAGCTAGCAACATAAATTAAATCTCTTCAGTCAAATAACTCAATTATCCGGAAAGTATACGTCACCAGCGGCAAAGCGGCGAGAACCCTCTTTTGTTTCTAATACCAGGGAGCCACCTTCATCAAGGTCCTTAAAGGCTCCGCTAATGTTTTCATTTGCTGTCGCCACGGTCAAAGGCTCTTCCGGTATGTGGGCAGCGGCCAGCCATTGCCGCCGCACCGGTGCAAACCCCTCCTCGCTCCAGGTGTCATACCAACGCGCTAACGACCGGCAGTAGGCCGTCACCAATGATTCGACAGCAATCGTCTGGCCCGTCGCCTCGGCCACATTGGTTGCCGGGAATCGGGTTTCGGCAGGATGATTGTTAAGGTTAATACCGAATCCGGCAATCACCCACTGCGGCACGCCGTTTTGACCGACGGCGGCTTCCAGTAGAGCACCGGCTATTTTTCGGCGTTCGAGCAATAAATCGTTGGGCCATTTGAAGCGCAGAGGAAGATTTTTTCCCAGCAATTCAGACAAGGCGTCGTAGCCTGCCAGAACCGGCAGAAAGCCAATTTGAGCAGCGCTCGCCATATCGCATTGGGGCCTGAACAATACCGAACAATACATGTTCCCGGGTTCCGAAACCCACACGCGGTTTTGTCGGCCTTTACCGGCGGTTTGAATTCTTGACCAGATGACTGCACCTTCGGGCAACACTGAATTCGTCACTTGGCGCCGCAATTCTTCATTGGTGCTGTCAATGGTTTCGAAGACCTGCAGGCGGTATCCCGCAGGCATATTTGGACGATCAATCATAGCCCTCTCGTTTCGAACCTGAATCGCTTAGCCAGGAAAGAGTGCGGCGGTTGCAGCCTGGGCGCCGTTCAAAATCGGTGCAGGATATAAGATGAACAGCAGGACAAACAGCGCACTGACGACGAGAATGCCCTTCATTTCCATACTGATGGGTCCGTCCAATTCTTCGACTACGTCATCGAAATACATGACCTTAATGATGTGGATGTAATAGTAGGCGGCGACGACACTCGATAGCACACCGATAATAGCCAGCGCATACAGTTCGGCATGTACGGCGGCCTGGAAGATATACAATTTACCCAGAAAACCAGCCAAGGGCGGAATACCCGCCATAGAGAACATAAAAAGAGACAGCGCCAGCGCCATACCAGGGTTGGTCTTGGACAGCCCGGCCAGATCGTCGATGCCCTCGACCATACGGTCATTTCGTTTCATCAACAGGATGCAAGCAAAGGTGCCGACATTCATAAACAGATAAATGGTCAGATACACCAGTATGCCCTGCACACCTTCGGCGCGGATGGCCACATCACCAATGTGCCCGGCAACAGCCAGTCCGATCAGGGCATAACCCATGTGACCGATGGAACTGTAGGCCATCAGGCGTTTGATGTTGGTCTGGTTAACAGCGGCAAAAGCGCCCAGCACCATGGAGGCCATGGAAATGAAAATAATGATCTGCTGCCACTGGGCTCCCAAATCACCAAACGGGCCGGTCATGACACGAATAAACAACCCCATGGCGGCAATCTTCGGCGCCGTAGCAAAGAGGGCCGTAACCGGTGTAGGTGCACCCTCATAGACGTCCGGCGTCCACATATGGAACGGAACAGCGGAAACCTTGAAAGCCAACCCGGCCAGGATAAAGACAATCCCGACAATAAGTCCGGCCGACGGCGCACCATGATTGTCGTGGAACATTTTGGCCAGCACATCGAAATTAGTCGTGCCGGAAAAGCCATAGACAAGCGACATACCATAAAGCAGCAGGCCGGAGGCCAATGCGCCAAGAACGAAATATTTAAGTCCAGCTTCGGCAGAGCGCAGACTGTCCCGCTGGAACGATGCAATGACATAGAGGGCGAGACTCTGCAGCTCCAACCCCATATAGAGGGCGATGAGATCATTGGCGGAAACCATCATGATCATACCTAAAGACGACAGGACGATCAGAATGGGAAATTCAAAACGGTCGATGCCTTGATTGGCAAGATATTCCCGCGACATTAATATGGCTACCGTTGCCGCCAGCAGCACCAGGGCTTTGACATAAACTGCAAATGTGTCAGTAACAAAGGCACCGGCGAAAGTAGTCGCCCGCCCTTCCGTTGCCAGACTAACGAAAAGGATGGTCAGAATAAGAATTATTACACTACCGTAGGTGACGGTCGTCATGGCGTTTTTTTTGCGGGAATAGACACCCAGCATTAGCAACAGCATAGATGCGATAGCCAGAAAAATTTCTGGAATGGCCGGTGTCAGATTTGGTAAGGCGGCTAATGGCATTGACCTAAATTCCTTCTTTTCGGCTTACTTGGTAACTACGATGACATTTTGTGCCGCCGCCAACGCACTTTGATATTGTTGAACCAAGTTCGCGACCGAAACATGCATGACATCCAGGAACGGTGCCGGGTAAATGCCCATGACAAAAACAATGGCCAGCAACGGTGCAAATATAGCTATTTCGCGGGGGCTTATATCGAGGATCGATTTCAAGTTGTCCTTGGTCAATTCCCCGAAAATAACCCGACGATAGAGATACAGCATATAGGCAGCGCCCAAAATCAAGCCTGTCGCGGCGAAGAACGCCACCCAACTGTTGGCTTTGAAAGCGCCGACCAGGATCAGGAACTCACCGACGAATCCGCTGGTGCCCGGCAATCCGACCGATGCCAGCATGAAAATCATAAAGAAGACTGCATAGGCCGGCATTCGGTGAACCAGGCCACCGTAAGTTTCGATGTCCCGGGAATGCATGCGGTCATAGACGACACCCACAACCAGGAAGAGGGCGGCGGAAACAACGCCATGGCTTAACATCTGAATGATAGCACCTTCGATGCCCTGAACGTTAGCGGCGAAGGTACCGATGGTAACAAAACCCATATGGGCCACGGATGAATAGGCGATCAGCTTCTTCATGTCTTCCTGCGCCAAAGCAACCAGAGACGTGTAGATGACGGCGACGATACTCAGGCCGTAGATCAGGGGTGTGAAATCAGCCGAAGCCAAGGGGAACATGGGCAGCGAGAATCGGAGGAAGCCATAACCGCCGAATTTCAACAGCACGCCGGCCAGGATAACCGATCCGGCGGTCGGTGCTTCAACGTGGGCGTCCGGCAGCCAGGTATGAACCGGCCACATGGGCACTTTAACCGCGAAGGACGCAAAGAACGCCAGCCACAGCCAAGGCTGCAAACCGACCGGGAAATTGTGCTTTAGCAAGGTCGGGATATCCGCCGTGCCCGATTGGACGACCATGACCAGAATAGCCAGCAACATCAGTACCGATCCCGCCAAGGTATAGAGGAACAGCTTGTAAGCTGCATAGTTCCGCCGCGGTCCGCCCCAGACACCGATAATCAGGAACATGGGGATCAGGACGCCTTCGAAAAAGACATAAAACAGGATCAAATCGAGGGCAGAGAACATACCGACCATCAAAGTTTCCAGCACCAGGAAAGCGATCATGTATTCCTTCACCCGGTCGGTGATGGTAATCCAGCTGGCGCCGACACAAAGAACGGTCAGCAATGTCGATAGCAAGACAAAGAACATCGAAATGCCGTCGATGCCCATATGATAAGCCAGGCCGAGCCCCGGCATCCAAACCGCTTTTTCCTCAAACTGGAAGGCGGCTGTGGAATTATCGAAATTGATCCAAATGCCGATAGAAACGAAAAAGGTGATCAGCGATACCCAGAGCGCCACCCAACGCGCGTTTCTGACGACGATCTCTTCGTCGCCCCGGATCAGCAGGATAAAGAAGACGCCAACCAAGGGGGCGAATGTAATTACCGAGAGCCAGGGAAAATTCGCCATGTCCTTAGCCCCCCATGACCAGGAACCAGGTGATCAACCCGGCAACGCCCACCAACATGGCAAAGGCATAATGATAGAGATATCCGCTCTGCAAGGTCCCTGCCCGCCGCGCGATCAATTTAACAGCTGCTGCAAAGCCGTCAGGCCCGACCCCGTCGATCAACAGGCCGTCTCCCGCCTTCCAGAATCCGCGGCCCAGCTTGAAAGCCGGCCGGACGAACAGGTAATCGTACAATTCGTCGAAGTACCATTTGTTGAGCAGGAACAGGTGGGTCCGTTGGAAACCGTTGGCCAGTGCGCTGGCCAAGTCTGGTGCAAACATATACATCAGGTAGGCCAATGCGATACCAGCGATGCCAACCACTAGTGGCAGGTACTTGACCCAGATCGGCACGTGGTGTGCGTTATCCAACGCTTGGTGAGTATCCAGGACAAACAGCGAATTACCCCAGAATGCCTGCGTGCTCTCGCCGACGAAATACTGGAAGCTGATAAAACCCAGGAAGATGGCGCCGACCGCCAAAACAACCAGCGGCAACAACATAACCTTGGGAGATTCATTAACATGGGCCAGCGTTTTTTCGTCGGCCCGCGACGTCCCATGGAAGGTCATGATGATCAGACGCCAGGAATAGAAGGCGGTCAGGAAAGCAGCGCAAATACCTAACCAGAAGGCATATTGGCCAAAGCCGGTATGCGCGCCCCAAGCAGCTTCCAGAATAATATCCTTGGAATAGAATCCCGAGAACGGCCAGATGCCGGCAAGCGAAAGGCTGCCGATCCACATCAGCACATAGGTCACCGGGATCAATTTATAGAGCCCGCCCATCTTGCGCATATCCTGTTCGTCGGACATGGCGTGAATGACCGAACCAGCACCCAGGAACAGCAGTGCTTTGAAGAAAGCGTGGGTGATTAAATGGAACATGCCCGCTGAATATGCCGAAACGCCCAAGGCAAAGAACATATATCCCAGCTGGCTACAGGTCGAATAGGCTATCACTCGTTTGATATCATTTTGCACACAGCCAACCGTAGCGGCGAAGATCGCGGTTGAAGCGCCGACAAAGGTCACCACGTTTAATGCGATGTCTGAATGTTCGAACAAAGGCGACAGGCGCGCCACCATGAAAATACCGGCGGTCACCATGGTTGCCGCGTGGATCAATGCGGAAACAGGCGTCGGCCCCTCCATGGCGTCCGGCAGCCAGGTATGAAGGCCGAGCTGCGCCGATTTACCCATAGCGCCAATAAAGAGCAACAGACAGATTGCCGTCAGGGCATGAAAATCCCCCCCGAAAACCGTCATGTTGGCATCGGCTTTACCTTGGGCCAGCCGGAAGATGGTGTCGTAGTTGACGCTGTCGAAGAGCATGAAAGTAGCGAAGATACCGAGGGCGAAGCCGAAATCACCAACACGGTTGACGACGAAGGCTTTAATGGCGGCGGCGTTGGCCGACGGCTTATCGTACCAGAATCCGATCAGCAGATAGGAAGCCAAGCCGACCCCTTCCCAGCCGAAGAACAACTGAACCAGATTGTTGGAAGTCACCAGCATCAGCATGAAGAAGGTAAACAGATTCAGGTAGCTCATGAAACGGGGGATCGATCCGTCATGGTGCATGTACCCGATGGAATAAATATGGATCATAGAGGAGACGATGGTCACCATGGTGACCATCAGCACACTCATGGTATCAGCCCGGAGTTCCCAGAAAAATTCAAGAGAACCCGAACCCACCCAGGTAAACAGCTCAACGTTGCCGGCCTGGCCGTTCACCACCACCGAAATGAAGACAAAGATCGCCGCCACAGCAGCCAGCAACATGGCACCGCAGGTGATGTATTGAGCGGCACGGTCATATTTTGCTTTGACCTCTTTCTCTTCCGGAGAGGAAAAGGCCAGTATCCCAGCGATGATGCTGCCCAAAAGGGGAAGGAAAATGGCTGCTGTATACATGCTGCTCTTACCCCTTCATCGCGTGAATGTCTTCGACGGCAATGGAGCCGCGGTTGCGGAAATAAACAACCAGAATGGCTAAGCCAATAGCCGATTCACCAGCGGCGACGGTCAGCACAAAGAGCGCAAATACCTGTCCCACCAAGTCACCCAGATACGCCGAAAAGGCCACCAGATTTATATTGACCGATAACAGGATCAGCTCAATCGACATCAAAATAATGATGACGTTTTTCCGATTGAGGAAGATGCCGAAAATACCCAGGATAAACAGGATCGCCGCCAGGGTCAGGTAATGCGATAAACCGATTTCAAACATCAGACTCCACTCCCCGACGCAACTTTTTTAATTTCCACACTATCTTCCGGGCGCCGCGCCACTTGGTCGGCAATCTTTTGTTTACGTAAGCCTTCCCGGGTCCGGTGCGTCAGCACAATGGCGCCGATCATAGCCACCAAAAGGATCATGCCTGCCGCCTGGAAGTAATAGACGTACTGGGTATAAAGAATATTCCCAAGTGCCTCCGTATTGGCAACCGCCTGGGATGAGGGCGCGGCGATCTGCTTGACGGCATCGGGTGAAAACGCCCAACTACCGACAATGACCACAAGTTCCATCAGTAAAATAAGTCCGATGATACCGCCCAGGGGGAGATACTGCAGGAAGCCTTCCCGCATTTCGGCGTAACTGATATCCAGCATCATAACGACAAACAGGAACAGCACGGCCACGGCACCGACATAAACGACGACCAGGATCATGGCCAGGAATTCCGCCCCTAAAAGTACGAACAATCCGGCCGAATTAAAAAACGCCAGAATTAAGAACAACACCGAATGAACCGGGTTGCGCGCTGAAAGCACCATAACGGCGGCGGCAACGGTGACGGTCGCGAACAGATAAAAGACCAGCGCCTGGACAATCATGCGCGCATACCTCTTTGTAACAATTTGACCTTCACAAATATCATCGGTTCATGCTTCCTCTTTTTTCCGGCCTGGATCAACGATATGGTGCAGTTGCGTCCAAGCGGGCTGCCAGTGCGGTCTCCCACCTGTCACCATTGGCCAAAAGTTTGGTTTTGTCGTACATCAATTCTTCACGTGTTTCCGTCGCAAATTCAACATTCGGGCCCTCCACAACGGCATCAACCGGGCATGCCTCCTGGCAATAGCCGCAATAAATACATTTGGTCATGTCGATGTCGTAGCGGGTCGTCCGGCGGCTTTCGTCATCCCTAGGGGCCACTTCGATGGTAATGGCCTGAGCAGGACAAATGGCTTCGCACAATTTGCAGGCGATGCAGCGTTCCTCACCGTTGGGATAACGGCGCAATGCATGTTCGCCACGAAAACGCGGGCTCAAGGGTCCTTTTTCGTAGGGATAATTCAGCGTTACCTTCTGCCTGAAGAAATACCGCAAGGTCAACGACATCCCTGAAACGAGTTCAGCGAGGAAAATGATTTTTGCGCTTCTACCTATAAAACTCAACACTCAGAACCCTTTACCACCCCTATTTTACCACGACATTTGTCAGCGGCGAAATATCGAACGCCACGACGGCACCGCCAACAATCACCACAGCTGCCAGGGAAATCGGCAGGAAGACTTTCCAGCCGAGGCGCATCAATTGATCATAGCGATAGCGCGGGAAGGTCGCCCTTACCCACAGGAAAATAAACAATATAAAAGCCATCTTGGCGGCGAACCAGATCGGCCCCGGTATCCAATTAAAGGGTGCGATATCGAACGGCGGCAGCCAGCCACCGAGAAACAGGATCGTCGTCATACCGGCCATCAAAATCATGTTGGCGTACTCACCCAGGAAGAACAGGGCGAACGCCATGGCGGAATACTCAACATTGAAGCCGGCAACCAATTCCGCTTCAGCTTCCGGCATGTCAAACGGATGCCGGTTGGTTTCCGCCAAGGTGGAGATAAAAAAGATCACCGCCATGGGAAACATCGGGATAACGAACCAGACAGAATTTTTTTGGGCCATAACGATATCGCTTAGGTTTAGTGAACCCACCAACAGCAGTACGGTAATAATAATGAAGCCCATGGAGACTTCGTAAGACACCATCTGGGCCGCCGATCGCAAGCCGCCGAGAAAGGCGTATTTGGAGTTGCTCGCCCAACCCGCCATTAGAATGCCATAGACACCGAGGGAGGAAATGGCGAAAAGATAGAGAATGCCGACATTGATATTGGCGATCACCAGGCCATCGCCCACCGGTATCACCGCCCAGGCGACTAAAGCTAGAACAAAAGTCAACATCGGCGCGATCAGGAAAACCCCTCGGTTCGCCCCCGACGGAATTATAGTTTCCTTGAAAAACAGCTTCATGCCGTCGGCCATCGGCTGCAACAGGCCGTAGGGTCCGACAACGTTGGGTCCGCGCCGCAGGTGCATGGCGCCGATTACTTTGCGCTCAGCGTAAGTAAGATACGCCACACCTAGCAGCAAAGGCACAACCAAAAGAATGATCTTGATGGTGATCCAAACAACCGGCCAGATGTATATCCACCAGAACTCAACCATATGTGCCGGTCCTTCCTTGGCTGCCGGTGGAATGAACTGATGTGCATTCCGCCATGGTTGCCGAAGCCCGGCTGATGGGATCGGTCATATAAAAATTTGCAATGGGAGAAACAAACGGGCCGCCGTTCATCTCACCGTCGGCGCCAAATTCACCCCAGACTGCGGATACAATTTCGTCAACCGCCCCCAAAGGCATTTGGGCGCGAAGTTCAGCCAAATTGTCGAACGGCAAAGTATGACCGAGCACTTCAGACAAAGCCCTCAGGATTGCCCAGTCCTCTTTGGCCTCGCCCGGCGGGAAGGTCGCCAGGGCGGTTCTCTGAACCCGGCCCTCCAAGTTGACGTAGGTTGCATTCTTTTCCGTGTAGGCTGCGCCCGGCAGAATAACATCTGCCCGATGGGCGCCAGCGTCGCCGTGATGGCCTTGATAGATAACAAAGGCATCACCCAGCATCGACATATCGAATTCATCCGCACCCAGCAGGTAAACCACATCCATAGAGCCAAGATCGAAACCGCCGTTACCGGGCAGGAACCCAAGGTCCAATGCACCGACACGGGAAGCAGCCAGGTGGAGAACGTTGAAGCCGTTCCAGTCATCGGAGATCATGCCAAACTGATCGGCAATCTTACGGGCTGCCGCCAGCACGGCGTTGCTATCACTTCTGTTGAGCGCGCCCATGCCGACAATGATCATCGGCCGTCCCGAATCTTTTAGAACCTGCGAGAACTCGTTGGCGCCTGACAGGATATCCGCCAACACCTGCGGCCCGTCACCCAAATTCTGATGGCGGTAGGTTAGATCATATTCCGGGCCGACCACGGCAACCGGCAGTCCGCTGGCGATATAGCGTTTACGGATGCGGGCGTTTAGAACTGGCGATTCCAGCCGTGGGTTGGAACCGACAATTAAAATAGCGTCTGCGTCATCGATGCCGGCTATGGTGGAGTTAAACAGATAACCAGAGCGTGCGCCCTCACCCACAATCGAACCATCTTGCCGGCAATCCAAATTGCCGGAACCCAATGAACCCATCAGTTCTTTCAAAGCGTACATAGCTTCGCAATCGGCCAAATCACCCGCCAAAGCGGCCATTTTGAACGGATCGCTCGTCTTTGTTTTTTCGGTAATGGCGTCAAAAGCATCTTGCCATTCGACCGCCTGCAGTTTGTCGTCTTTTCTCAAGTAAGGTTGGTCCAGGCGTTGACGCTTCAGGCCGTCAATGGCGAAACGGCTACGGTCGGAAATCCACTCTTCATTAATTTCATCGTTGTTGCGCGGCATCACCCTCAGAACTTCACTGCTTCTTACATCAATGCGAATATTGCTGCCGAGCGCATCCAGAACATCAANGGATTCTGTCTTTTTCAACTCCCAGGGCCGGGCCGTGAAAGCATAAGGCNGCGATGTTAGGGCGCCTACCGGGCAAAGATCNATGAGATTTCCAGATAACTCGGACGTCAAGGCTTTTTCCACANAGGTACCGACTTCCATATGACCACCGCGCCCCATTGCACCCATTTCCGGCACCCCGGCAACTTCGGTCGAAAAGCGGATACAGCGGGTGCAATGAATACAGCGCGTCATTTCCGTTTTAACCAACGGGCCGGTATATTTATCTTCAACCGACCGCTTGCCATCCAGGAAACGTGACCGGTCGTAGCCGTAGCCCATGGCCTGGTCCTGTAAATCACATTCGCCGCCCTGATCGCAGATCGGGCAATCGAGCGGATGATTGATGAGCAGGAATTCCATGACACCTTGGCGGGATTTTTTGACGGTATCTGAATTGGTTGTGATGACCATGCCATCGCCCACCGGCATGGCGCAGGAGGCGATGGGCTTCGGCGCCCGCTCCATTTCCACCAGGCACATGCGGCAATTGCCGGCAACCGACAGGCGTTCGTGATAGCAGAAACGCGGAATTTCAACCCCTGCAAGCTCACACGCCTGCAAAACCGTCAAACCGGCTTCGACTTCGATTTCCACGCCATCTATAGTCAGCTTCGGCATGTGTTTTCCTTTATTTCGAACGCGGCCATCAGGCTGCCGCGCCTTCTTTCCTTGCTTCTGCGATCCGATTTTCCAATTCGGGCCGGAAATGGCGGATCAATCCTTGGATCGGCCACGCTGCCGCATCACCGAGGGCGCAAATGGTATGTCCTTCGACCTGGCGGGTTACTTGTTCCAAAATGTCAATTTCTTCAGGCGTCGCATCGCCGTTAACCATGCGGGCCATTATTCTGGCCATCCAGCCGGTACCTTCCCGACAGGGTGTGCATTGGCCGCAGCTTTCGTGTTGATAGAATGCCGACAGGCGCGCGATCGCAGCGATAATATCAGTTGATTTATCCATCACCATTATGGCTGCCGTACCGAGTCCGGATTGGGCTTCTTTCAGGGAATCGAAATCCATCAGCACTGTTTCGCTAAGCGCTTTGGTTAGAACCGGCACCGATGCACCACCCGGAATTATACCCAACAGATTGTCCCAGCCGCCGCGTACACCGCCAGCGTGTTTTTCGATCAGTTCCTTCAAGGGAACGCTCATCTCATCTTCGACAGTGCAGGGATTTTCCACATGGCCGGAAATATTGAACAGCTTGGTACCGGTATTGTTGGCACGGCCGAAACCGGCAAACCATTCGGCGCCTCGCCGTAATATGGTCGGTGTCACGGCAATGGATTCGACATTGTTAACCGTCGTCGGGCAGCCATACAGACCGGCATTGGCCGGGAACGGCGGCTTCAAGCGGGGTTGACCTTTTTTGCCCTCGAGGCTTTCAATCAATGCCGTTTCTTCGCCGCAAATATAAGCGCCCATACCGCGATGAATATAGACATCGCATTCCCAACCGGAACCGCAGGCGTCTTTGCCCAGAAAACCGGCTTCATAGGCTTCGTCGATGGCCCGCTGCAAGGCCTCAGACTCACGGAAGAATTCACCCCTAACATAAATATAGGCCGCATGAGCACCCATACCGAAACAGGCGAGAAGACAACCTTCGACCAGCTTGTGTGGATCATGGCGCATGATTTCACGGTCTTTGCAGGTACCGGGCTCACCCTCATCGGCGTTGACCACGAGATAGTGTGGTCTGCCGTCGGATTCCTTGGGCATAAAAGACCATTTCAGTCCCGTGCCAAAACCGGCGCCGCCACGGCCGCGCAAGCCAGATTCTTTGACTTCCTCAACGATCCAGTCCCGGCCTTTGGCCAGTAATTTCTTAGTGCCGTCCCAATCGCCGCGTGATCTGGCCCCTGCCAGACCGGCATCGCTCAGGCCGTAAATATTAGTGAAAATGCGGTCTTTATCCTGAAGCATCAGGCATCCTCCCCATTTCCGTCACCGGTCAGTGAAGTCAATCCGGTGGCCGGCTCGCAGGACTTGCGGCCGATCTGAGATCCGGTTTTGGGTTCTTTACCCAGTTTAATCTCGGACAGGATTGATTCCGTGCTGTTCTCATCCAAATCTTCATAATAGTCGTCGTTAATTTGGATCATCGGCGCATTGGCACAGGCGCCCAAGCACTCGACTTCACTCAGCGTGAATTGACCGTCTTCAGTGGTCTCGCCAAAACCGACGCCGAGGTTTTTTTTACAGGCCGAAGCAATCTTGTCCGAGCCCCGCAGCCAGCAGGGCAGATTTGTGCAAACCTGGACATGGTTGTCGCCAACTGGCTGCAAATTGTACATGGTATAAAAGGTGGCCACTTCGTAGGCTTCGATGCGGGGTACGCCCAACAAGTCTGCTACGTAGTCCATCGCCGCACGAGGTAACCAGCTGTCGTGCTGCCGTTGGGCAATATCCAATAATGGCATCAGGGCACTTTGCTGCCGGCCTTCAGGATATTTGGCAATAAACTCCAGCGCTCTTGCCATGCTTTCGGTTGTGAACTCGAAGCTTTCGGGCTGGTTGACGTCTTTGACTTCTGCATTCATCGGTCAATTTCTCCGAAAACGATGTCGAGGGAACCGATATTGGCAACCACGTCAGCCAGCATGTGCCCTTTACTCAATAAATCCATAGCCTGCAGGTGCGCGAACCCGGGGGCTCTGATCTTGCAACGGTAAGGTTTATTGCTGCCGTCAGAAATCACAAAAACACCGAACTCCCCCTTAGGCGCTTCGACCGCTGTGTAAGTCTCGCCGGCGGGCACGTGGTAACCTTCGGTGAAAAGCTTAAAGTGATGGATCAGTTCTTCCATCGACTGTTTCATACCCGTCCGGCTGGGTGGTACAAATTTGTGATCGATGGCCTTCACGGGGCCGGCCGGCATATGTTCAATACATTGTTTAATTATTTTAAGCGATTCCCGCATTTCATACATGCGCAGTAGATAGCGGTCATAGCAATCGCCATGCTTGGAAATCGGAATATCGAAGTCGACTTTGTCATAAACGTCGTAAGGCTGCGATTTACGGAGATCCCAGGCGAGACCCGTGGCCCGCAAATTCGGCCCCGTAAAGCCCCAATCCAGCGCTTGCTCCTGCGAGATAACGCCAATATCGACAGTGCGCTGTTTAAAAATCCGGTTTTCAGTCAGCAGGCTTTCGAGATCGTCGATCATCTGCGGATAGGTGTCAGCCCAGGCATCGATATCCTCGGCCAAACCGTCGGGTAAATCCATGGAAACACCGCCGGGCCGGAAATAGGCCATGTGCAATCTGGCACCGGAAGCCCTCTCACAGTATTCCATCAGCAGCTCGCGATGCTCAAACGCCCACAGCATTGGCGTCATGGCGCCAACATCCATAGCATAGGCTGTAACGTTCAGGATATGGTTTAAAATGCGGCCCATTTCGGCAAATAGGACACGAATATATTGGGCTCGCGGCGGCACTTCGATGCCGGCCAGTTTTTCCACTGCCAGGGCGAAAGCATGTTCCTGGTTCTGTGGCGAAACATAGTCCAACCGGTCGAAATAAGGCACTGCCTGCACATAAGTTTTGTGCTCAATCAGTTTTTCTGTACCACGATGGAGCAGACCGATATGGGGGTCGGCGCGGTCGATGATTTCACCGTCCATTTCCAAAACAAGACGCAGCACACCGTGGGCCGCCGGGTGCTGAGGACCGAAATTCAGGGTGAAGTTCTTGATCTGAGCTTCCGACATCAGGCGTCCCTGTTTTTTTCGTCTGCCGGTAAAACGCGTTCAGCGCCTTCCCACGGGCTGAGGAAATCAAAGCTACGGAAATCCTGGGTCAATTTCACCGGCTCATAGACGACGCGCTTTAGTTCATCGTCATAACGGATTTCAACATAACCGGTCAGTGGGAAATCCTTACGCAACGGATGTCCCTCGAAACCGTAATCAGTGAGGATGCGCCGCAAATCAGGATTGCCGGAAAAATAGATGCCATACATATCCCAGGCTTCACGTTCCCACCATCCGGCAGAGCTGAAGATACCAGTGGCCGATGGGACTGGTGAATTTTCATCGGTTGAAACTTTGACACGTACGCGGGAATTCTGGGTCAGGCTAAGCAAATTATAGACAACGTCGAAGCGTTCCTGGCGCTCGGGATAATCGACGCCGCAAACATCCATCAGCTGTTTATATTGGCTGTTCACATCGTCGCGCAAAAAAGTCAGAACTTTGATCAGAGAGTCGCGTGTCGTGTAGACCACCACTTCATCACCAACGACGTCCACATGGGTAACGGCATCGCCGAGCGAATGGGCTGCGTGATCGCCATATTCTTTTGCTGTGTTGACGTCTGCCATGATTTTCGTGTTCTCAGCCCCTTCTCTAAACTATTAACGCCAAAGTGTTCCGGTCCGCTTTATTTTTTTCTGCAGTTGAAGGATACCGTAGACCAACGCTTCAGCGGTCGGCGGGCAACCCGGCACATAAATATCGACCGGCACCACGCGATCGCAGCCCCTTACAACGGAATAGGAATAATGATAATAGCCGCCGCCATTGGCGCATGAGCCCATGGAAATAACGTAGCGCGGTTCGGCCATTTGATCGTAAACTTTACGAAACGCCGGCGCCATTTTATTAGTCAGCGTTCCGGCAACGATGATCACGTCGGATTGACGCGGACTGGGCCGGGGAACCACACCAAAGCGATCCAGGTCGTAGCGGCTTAAATAGGCATGCATCATTTCGACAGCGCAACAGGCTAGACCAAAAGTCATCGGCCACAAGGACCCAGTACGCGCCCAATTCACCAGGCTATCCAACTGGGCAACAACGAAACCCTTATCGACTAAGGTATCGGTTACATTTTTCAAGATTGCGTCCTGGTCGACCCCTTGCGGCAAGGGTGCATTAAGGTCAAAATTACTTTCTACTCCCATTCCAGAGCCCCTTTCTTCCATTCATATATAAATCCAATCGTTAGAATGCCGAGGAAAATGACCATCGACCAGAATCCGAACACGCCGATATTCCCCAGCGACACAGCCCACGGGAACAAAAATGCAACTTCGAGGTCAAAAACAATGAAAAGAATGGCAACGAGGTAAAAACGAACATCAAATTTGATACGGGCATTTTCGAATGCACTAAAGCCGCACTCGTAGGCCGACAATTTTTCGGAATCGGGTTTCTGCTGAACGATAACGAGAGAGGCGATCAAAATAACGGCGGCAAGACCAATGGCGATGCCGAGAAAAATTAAGATCGGGAGATATTGTACGAACAATTTTTCCATTTGAGTTTCCTGTGGAAATAATACCGGGATCAATCCTTAGTCCAATTGCTTCCTTAAGGCCCCCAACTTACGTCATTCCACTATCCGGACGAACTCGGAAAGATGATAAAATGGCGGGAGTGACGAGACTCGAACTCGCGGCCTCCGGCGTGACAGGCCGGCGCTCTAACCAACTGAGCTACACCCCCATTAGCGTGTTTGCTCGCGAGCACTGAGTAATCCAGCCCCCCCCCGCTGTCAAGCAATCTTAAGCATGAAATTACGATGATTTAACTCGAGACAAAATTCCTGCTGATCTGTTTAGATCGGTTTGGTGAATTGACCCTAAAATCAAGAGTTTACTTTAAATAAATTGATGTAATATATCTAACGATATCGCAATATTTACGCGTTCATTCAGTTCAGCAGGTCGCCACTGGCGCGTCGCGCCGGCAAGCTGCGGCTTATTTTGCNGTGAGTGTCAGTACCACCATCCGCTTTGCCCATCAATATGACACGGTAGGATCGGTAGCCCCTAAAGTCCGCTANCCCTATAANTGCNGANTGATTGNGTTCACGCAATATCAGCNCCCAAAAAAACCCACACGCCAGTGAACAGGAGCGCGCCTATGTGCAGGCGGCACGGGCGGTTTGGTGCAAACGTTTGAGCTGGCTTCTGGCTCATCCTGGCAAGATCGGCGATATCGTGTTCATTGATATAACCGGGATCAATACCAAAATGGCGCGCCTCAGGGGATGCTGTCTCAAAGGCCAATGGATGGGTCGCCAGCATCCCTCATGGCCACTGGAAGAGCATGACCTAAATTGTCACCACATCCGTTATCAATCGGACTTTTGGGTGATCAAACGATGACCTCTGTCGCACCATCTACGGCTTCACTTTCTTCCGTTACTTCCTCACCGTAGATCTTGTGGCGAAGAGCATCTTCATCGCCTTCGTCAAAAAGTTTATTCTCGGCCTCCTCTTCCTCGTAGAGTTTTTTCTCGAGTTCCTCCGCATCAAATAAATTCTCTTCTTCTACCGTTTCGTCAAATAGCTTTATGTTCGCTTCGACATCGTCGAACAATTTTTCACCTTCTCCCGAATCGTCGAACAGCTTTTGCGGTTCAATCATTTCTTTATTTTGGTTGGCATTGAGGTCCAGTGCTTTACGGTATTGAGATAAGGCGGCATAGGTAGTCGAATCGGCGTCCGCGCGAATTGCGTGTTTGACCTCAAGTTGGTCGATATGACCGTCACTGTCCTGATCAAGGCGCGATAATGCTTCCGGAGTGCCAACAACTTCAGCCGGTCCCGGCACCGTTGAGATTTTTCTTTTTTCGGATGCTATTGGACTGTCATCGACGTCGCTAGCCGTTTCCTGCGCCATGACCTTATTACCTGGCGAGGGCAACTGATCTTTTGGATCCCGGTCCGCCGAGAAGTTGGAATCTGAGAAATTCTGCTCGCTCGCAGCCGGTTCTTGAACCCGCAAGCCCTGCGGCAAATCTGCAGCTTTTTCGACATCCAGTTTTGGGGGGGTGTCGATACCTTCCAATCGGTCTCGAATCGGCTGCTGCAAAAGAACACTTGCCTGAGGCAAGTACACAGCCGGCGATTGATAGCCGATATTGTCGCTCATTTTCTTTACTCCTTCTAGTAAAGCGTCCTTCCAAGCATTCTGCTTGTGGGCTTATAACACATTGTAATGAAAATGTGTAGTCCGACTTTGTAAAAACCATAAATAATGGGTCTTCTTTATCCTAAAATGGAGTTATAACTGAATCTGATGTCGATCTGGCTGCCGCCTGATCCAGGTGCCAAAACACCACTTTGGGCTATAGCTCCCCTAAGACACCTAAATTTCTGTTGATTAACTGTTATTCCTGAGAATTTGTCGTTTCAATATCCAATGATTCGTTTTGCCTGTGGCCGGCAAGACTTTGTGCCTCAATAAATATCCGTTTTATGTGCGGAAAAGCAGCTTTAATATCGATTTCCAACTTCGTGACCGTCGCTTCGATTGCATCTGCGGAAAATTCCGCAACAAAGTCGATGCTGAGATTGAGCAAAATGTCACTCGGTCCAAGATGCATAGTCAAAACTTCATTGATGCCCCTTATTCCCTCTTCTTCCGCCAGCAACTGGCGGATCCCGCCTCTGATTTCCAAGTTGGCACTTTCCCCAATTAGTAATCCTTTGCATTCAAAGGCTAAAAATGAAGCCGTTAGAGCCAGAATTATTCCAATTATTATTGAGGCAACACCATCTAAAATAGGTATATCAAGCCGCTCACCGAGAAATATCCCGACAAATGCCACCATCAAGCCGAGCATCGCTGCGCTATCCTCGAAAAGGACCGTAAATACAGTTGGATCTTTGCTGTTTCTCAGGGCCTTAAAATAGCTCAGATTGCCTTTTTCTTTTTTAAACTCACGAAAAGCGATATACCAGGCGCCAGCCTCAAAAACGATGGCAACCGCCAACACGATATAGTTGACGTAGGCATCGGTAACGGGCTCTGGATGCTGTAATTTCTTGACCCCTTCAAAGACCGAAACACCTGCACCCAGGCCAAAAATTAAAATGGCAACAACAAACGTCCAAAAGTACAGTTCCATGCCGTAGCCGAATGGATGGTGCTCGTCAGCCGGTTTTGTTGACCGCCGAACACCGTAGAGCAGCAACGCTTGATTACCAGTATCAACCACGGAATGGACCGCCTCGCTGAGCATGGCCGAACTGCCGGTCACATACGAGGCAACGAATTTCGTTATAGCAATGAGAAAATTACCCACAAATGCAGCATAGATTACTTTTTTTGAAGAATGTGACGCCATGAGATCGCTTTATCTAACGCCGTAATCCAGAAATGGATTTAATTTTGCGACCGAAATGAGCTTGGATACAGCCAGATGACGGGAGCGGCTGGAGACCGGCGTTTTTTTAAACGCAAAAAACGGGTGACAAAACGCAACATTGAACTCCCCTTTTTAAATTTTATCCACATGGCCTTGTGGATAACTTACTGCATCTAGTACCTTTCTCGTTATATAATCACAATATATATGGTATGTCAAAAACTAGTTTATACGTAATTTCCTACAAGGGCTGAACCTAATTCAGGTGTGGAACCGGATACCCTGCGTGTAACGCCAAAACCTCGAACACCAATTTTTCAGATGCGAACTTAACTGATGCGGACTTTTCCGGGACAGAATTAAATAATGTAAAGTTTGGAGATGCTATTCTTGAAGGAGCGAAATTTGATGACAGCTAAATCAATGCCCCAAGGTTAAGAGGAAACAACTAAAAGTGTTCCGAACCACAACTGAATGATAAATACCGATAACTAAAATTGTTGCGCAGGTGCTGAAGCCTAGAAAAAACACCGCAGATTTTATGTGCCTATTGCCTGTTAACGTGACAATGCCAAAAAATTGACGGCTAAGCAATCTGCTTAGCCGTCAAACCTACATATTGCCGTATATTAAGTTTTTTTGATTAAATAATATACAATGCCTGCAGCAATTACTCCAACAAGGCCTGCCCCTGAAAATTGTTTTATCAGACCTATCAAATTCGCTGTCACATCAGCATTAATAAATACTAGCGCTTGTGGAAACAATATTTGAAGAACAACTCCAAGGGCCACCACGACTAAAGCTAGATCTATAACTCCTCTTAGCCAAACTTTTACGTTGTTAAGCATGATCTCTCCTTTATCTACCTGTTGTTGCAACTCAGTTAAAAAACCAGACACTAACGGCGAAAAATTCACGAAAAATTCGAGGAATCCCCGCCATCAATGACCGTATGCTGATCTATATATTAACCAGCAAATCCTAGGACAAATTCTCCCTCAAGGTGTTGGCCGCCCACCCTGCGGTGAAGGCGGCGTACTGCCCTGTGGAGGCTGTCCAGACGACACCGTTTCACTTCTTCCACCACTAGGTCGATTACGAACAATCAAATATGCAACCAACCCAGCTGCAATGATACCAACCAAACCTGCATCACCAAATTTTGCAGCTAAGGTTCCAATATTTCCCACAACATCCATGCCAAAGAATTTTGCGAAGCTATCACCAAACAAAACTTGTAATAGTGTCAACATTCCGACGAGCCATAAGGCCAACTCTAGCATCCCGGATAACCACCTTCTTATCTCCGTCATACTTGCCTCCATTTCAGTCTCACGATATCGACGATTGCCAGATCTTCATCGCCTTCGATTCGTAGTTGTAAACAAAAATCCTCCACCAGAGGTATTGCTATTAGCTGACTAGAAAACTCAAATAAATCCAGTTATCAATATTAATTGCCACCCACAAAACACAGGCAAATACTAATAGATACTATATCTAGCGGTTTTTTTAATTATTTGTCAATATATATTAATGGTGTCAAAAATATAGACGGACCAACTCATTGTCCCCTGTCAGCACCTATGGCACTAAATTGTAGTATTTGATGAGAGAGAGTTTCAGGCTCATCGTAAAGCTATAGGAGTTATGAATGAGACAAAATACGAGAACCCGGGTGTCTGGCCCCCTTATTATGTACCAACTCTGTCGCAGAGTTTCTGGCATAGCAGACGCCGAATGGCAAAAGATAACGCACCTGATCTATCTGGACACCTTTTTGCCCGGCGATGGCGAAAGCCTAAACGACCTCGCGGGTCCTGAGCGCGCCGCCGCCGATCATGGCGATGGCTGGCTGGTGCCCCCGCCGGGCGGCATCCCCGATACCATGCCTACGGAAGGCGCCAATGGATCGAAAGCCTGGCGCGCTCACACCCTTTGAAGACAATGACAGAAAAGCTTTCCCTCGCTGGCAACCGTCTGAAATCGCCGACAAAGTCTAGGTATTGGCGACGGAAAAACCCGGCTCGCCGTTCCACAAGTTCGCCGACCAGACACGAGACCAGGGCGGTTGGACCACGCTGGATTTACCCACCCATCATCACATTTATCAATCCATGCCCGCCGAGACCGCCGCAATCTTGGCCGGGGAATAACAGAAAATACCGCTTAGGATAGACCTAGCAGCGTATTGGCCGATTCAAGAATTGGGATGGCTATTTCCGTTTACTCTGAATTATCGATGGACCTGTTGATAAAAGTCATTTTTTCTAGAGATATAATTTCAAATAATCGGCTGTTACGAGTTTCATTTGGCAACTTGATCCCGTTGAACTTGCTCTCCGTTTAGCCGTTGCTTAAATCTCACGTAACGTGTCACCTAAATTCCCCCCTAAAATGAGTTTCCGTGTTTAATAGTATCAAATTTGCTCGGGATTAAACCAGTCTATCAGAGTGAATACACTGATGAATACAAGGGATAACATTAGTGCCCTTCGGGTAAGTTCGGTGCCGCACCCGGATTCCATTGTCCGTGCCGCATGCGCGTTACGGTCACTTGTTCAAACACACCGGCTTTACGGAATGGTTCATTTCTAGAAAATCGATTTGCTGCGGTCATATCCTCGACATTGATGATGAGGACGCTACCCGTCCTGGTTTCCCCGTCTTCGCCCAAAGTCGCGCCACCCAGCACCAAAACATCCTGATGCTCCTCAAGATAGGCGAAATGTTCCGCCTTGGTCGAAGTGCGAAGATCTTTTGAAGATGGGCCGTCCACACCGTAGATCATAAAAAGCATGTCTTCCGCCATTTCATATCATAGAGATTTGGTCACCGGGAAATCGCTTCAGCTATTTTCTGTGCCGCTATCTGCAGTGGTTTTACGAATAGCTTTTCAACTTCTTCCATAACCATTGCTGTTGTTACCACCATCAAATTGACCGTCGCAATAGGCTTGCTTTCAACTAAAACCGGCACCGCCACAGCCCGCGTGCTTTTGATATACTCGGCGTCACCGACCGCATAGCCGTTGGCTTTCGTTTCCTGCAGGATTCTTTGAATTCTCTTCCGGCTTATTTTACCGAATTCTAGCGCCGTTTCCGCGTCAATAAGCTTCGGCAACAACTCCCCTTGGAGCTTGGAATCGCAAAAAGCCAGATAGGCGCAACCTAAGGATGTCGATAAAACCGGTAATCGTGCCCCCCTGCTCCTGTTCAGCCCCAAGGTCCCGGGTGCGATACCCGTATCGAGAATAACCATGGCATCACCATCAAATGACGCCAAATCAGACGGCCAGGTAATGTCTTCCCGCAGTTTTTTTAATATCGGCTTTGCAGCGATCATCAAATCTTCGTCTAGATCATATCGGTTGGAAAGCGACATGACTTTAGCTGCTACTTTGTAAATACCCGACTGATTCCGCATCACATAACCCGCCTCAAATAGCGTTTTGACCATCCGGATTATTGTCGGTTTGGGTAAATTGACCAATTTTTGAAGATCTTTAATTTGGCAACCACCGTTTTCGTTAATGGCCTGAAGAACAGCGAGACCTCGATGCAACGAATTTACCGTTTTCATGTTTCTTCCCAAGTTATTTTAAAAGGGTCTTTATTTGTGAACCTTTGGTTCAATATAACTTGACATTCATTGTGTTGCTAATAAATTTTACATTATTAAATTTATAAGAATTCGAAGTTTATTTTAATGGAGGGTGGTCATGGAGAATCAATTAACCAACAAAACCCAACTCAGCGATTTGGAAAAGTGGCTTAAAATTGCCGAAGAACACGGCGAGCTCAAAACCATCACGGCGGAGGTCGATACCGATCTGGAATCTTCCACTCTGGCCTATCTCAGCGGCAAGGAGGTCGGCAGCCCTGCTTTAATGTTCGAAAATCTGAAAGGCCATGAAGGTTACCGTGGCCTCTACAATATTCTAGGAAGCAGCCTGCGCCGCATTTGCTTGGCCATCAACGAAGAGCCAACCGTCGACCATGTCGAGGTGGTTAAAATCCTCAAAGATAAAATGGGCAATAAATTGATGCCGGCCCTGGTTCACGACGACGAAGCCGTCGTCAATCAGAACATCGATAATGGCGACGAAGTAGATATCACTAAATTCCCGGCGCCGCGCATGTGGCCCTTGGATGGCGGCAAATATCTCGGCACCTGCGATGCCGTTATCACCCAGGACCCGGAAAGTGGGCGCGTCAATCTGGGCACCTATCGCCAGATGATCAAAGATAAAAACGAGGTTGGTTTTTACGTCTCTCCGGGAAAGGATGCTCTTCTCGATAGAGAAAAATGGTGGGCAATGGGCAAACCGGCGCCGGTGGCCGGTGTCTACGGCATTGACCCGCTCCTCTTCATCGTCGCCGCCACCAGCTTCCCCAAAACTCAATCCGAATACGAGTATTACGGCGGCATTGCCGGCAAACCGATTGAGGTCTTCGAAAGCGACCTGACCGGACTGACATTACCTGCGGGAGCAGAAATAATTGTCGAAGGTTTCTGCTACCCGGATGAAACCTTTGCCGAAGGACCGTTCGGCGAATTCACCGGCTACTATGGCAGACCGGAACGCCCGACACCTTATATCCGGATTGAGCGCGTTCGCCATAAAGATAATCCCATTCTCACCAGCGCCCTGATGTCAGACTGGCCGTCTAACGAATGCGGCCTCTTCTGGGCCATGACGCGTGCTTCAAAAATTTGGAACGATTTGGACGCCATGGGTGTTCCCGGCATCAAAGCAGTTTGGTCTCCTCCCGAAGCCGCCGGGTGGGGCATGACGGTTGTATCCATCAAGCAGATGTACGCCGGTCACGCGGCCCAGGTTATGGCGTTAGCGGCCCAGTGCATGGGCGGCGCCTATTTCTCCAAATATATCGTGGTTGTCGATGACGACGTGGATGCGATTAATTTATCGGAAGTAATCTGGGCCATGGTGACCCGGTCCCGCCCAGACAAATCCATCGATATCTTGCGAGAGACCTGGAGCACCTATCTAGATCCCAGTCAGAACCCGCCGGAAGAGCGTCCCTGGGGGTCTAAATGCCTGATTAACGCCTGCATGGAATTCAAGTATATCGATAGTTTCTCGCCCCGCAGCAAGCTTTCAAAAAAGGCCTACGAAAGTGCTGTTCAAAGGTGGAATGAAGTCGGCTTTGACGGTGATGCACCCAAAATCAACGTCTTCGAGGACAAACCATTCGAAGAAGTATGATCGTTCATCTATAATCAGTCCATAACAAGGGGCTTAGGCCATGGTTAATGCCGACAAACGAAAACAGGCGGGCATGTTGGCCACCAACTGCCATTCGGGGAATTATGCCGAGCGCTGGGTGATCATGATGGATGAGGATATTGATCCGTCAAACCTGTTCGATGTCGTGTGGGCCATGTCCACCCGCTGTGATCCGGTCGAGGAAATTTATTTCGTGCGCCGCGCCTGGTCGACGCCACTGGACAGCATGCTGCTCGGGCCGCCTTTCTGCAACAGCCGGGCTGTCGTCGATGCTTGTAGACCCTGGGGATGGAAAGACGAGTTCCCGCCTGTTGCCTAAGCGCGCCCCAAATTCAGAGAGAAAGTTTATAAAAAATATGCTCACTTGTTTGAAAAATATAAGGCACTTGCCATGATGGAGAATAATAAAGATTCCACTAACGAGCCCATCCAGGATCTGCGCGAATGGCTTGACCGGATAGAGGATATTGGGGAGCTGGTACGCATTACCGACCCAGTCAAACGGGATGAGGAGATGAGCGCCATCAGCTATCTACTGGCCAAGCAAAATCCCTCACCGGCAGCATTTTTTGAAAAGACGGATGGGTTCGAAGATTCGCCCATCGACGCCAAAATGTTATGGAATATTCTGGGACCCAGTATCAGGCGTATCGCCGTCACGCTGGAAGAACCGGCCGACACGCCCACCATGTCGTTGATCGAGAAAGTTAAAAACAAGCTCAAAACGCGTATTTCACCAAATGAGATAGCCGCTGATGAAGCCCCTGTCTTTGAGCATACATTAACGGGTGACGACATTGATCTCGACATGCTTCCAATCCCCCGCCACTGGCCGATGGACGGCGGACGCTACGCGGGCACCGGCGATGTGGTCATCACCCGTGATCCGGACAACGGCTACCTCAATCTGGGTACCTACCGCATGATGCAGCAAAGCAAAAAAGAGGTCGGACTATATCTCTCGCCCGGTAAGGACGCCCGCCTGCACATTACAAGAAGTTGGGAGCGCGGAGAGCCGGTCCAAGTGGCCGCCGCCTGGGGCACCGACCCCTTGTTTCTTTTGGTTGGCTCCCAGACTTTCGCCAAAAACGTCTCGGAATATGAATATATCGGCGGAATCAAAAACCAAGCCATCCCCGTCGTGAAGGGCAAAACCACCGATCTTCTATTGCCGGCGAATGCTGAAATCGTCATCGAAGGCATCATCAAGCCGGGTTCGGTCAAGTCGGAAGGCCCTTTCGGAGAGTTTCCCGGCTACTACGGCCGGCCCGAGGCCGGCTGCCCATTGGTGGAAGTTACGGCTCTCCATTACCGAACGAAACCCATCCTCACCAATGCCTTGATGGCCGATTACCCTTCCTGCGAACAAAGCGGCTTTTTCTCGGTCATACGCTCCGCCAAAATTTGGGACGATCTGGACAAACTGGGTGTGCCGGGTATCGCCGGTGTTTACGCCCACCCGGCAGCAGCCGGCGGTTTCGGTATGACAGTGGTCAGTTTGGAACAACGCCACGCCGGTCATGCGGCTCAAGTACTTGCCCTGGTCGCCCAGGTTCCGGGCGGTGCCTATTTCACCAAATGGATTATCGCCGTCGATGAAGATGTTGACCCGACCAATATGGATGAGGTTATCTGGGCTATGGCCAGCCGCTGCAACCCCATCGACGATATCGATGTTCTCCGTAACACCTGGAGTACTTGGCTCGACCCGACCCAAAACCCACCGGAAAAACGTCCTTACGGTTCCAAAGCATTAATCAACGCCTGCAAGGAACACCGCCACTTGCCGGTCTTCTCCAAACGCACGACACTGCGCCAAAAAGTTTACGAAGACGTCGCAGCCAAATGGGCGTCATTAGGACTGCCCGGCGATATTCCCTCGGTGAGAGCGTTTGAAGAGGAAAGCACTTCTATCTACCATGAAGTAGGTGGATTTGAACCGGGACAACAGCCGGGTGAAGAGGAGTAATTATATGAGCCGATTGGCCGATAAAGTATGTGTTGTGACCGGTGCTGCACAAGGCATCGGTGCCGTTTATGCTAAGGCTATGGCCCAGGAAGAGGCTAACGTGGTGGTTACAGATATCGACGACTGCAGTAGAGTCGCTGCTGATATCGAAAAGAACTATCCGGGTGTTGAAACCCTTTCCCTGAGGACCGATGTCTCCGATGAACAGGCGTGCCTGGACTTGGTGGCTGAAACGGTAAAGAAATTTGGCCGACTGGATGTGCTCGTCTCCAACGCCGCTATTTTTGGCACTATCGTTCCCGGCCCTTTTGAGGAAATATCAGTCGAAGACTGGGACAAATTGATGGCCGTTAATGTACGTGGGCCATTCCTTTGCGCCAAAGCCGCCGTGCCGCAGATGCGCAGACAGCAATCCGGCAAGATCATTAACATTGCTTCAGGCACTCTCTTCAAAGGCACGCCTAACATGCTGCACTACGTCACATCAAAAGGCGCCATCCTGGCTATGACGCGGTCGATTTCCCGGGAAGTCGGCAACGACAATATCTGCGTTAACACCCTGGCCCCCGGCTTCACGTTGAGTGAAAAGGTAATCGAAGGACTGGATGACAAGGCAAATGCATCGCGGGTGGCCGTTGTCAATACCCGCGCCTTCAAACGCGACCAATTGCCGGAAGATCTTATCGGCGCCCTCATCTTCCTGGCATCCTCTGACAGTGACTTCATGACGGGACAGTGCATAGTAATTGATGGCGGGTCAGTTAATCATTAAGCTTCATAGTCAGTCGAATATATTTGTTTTAACTGGACAAACGCATGATCGCTGCCGCCCCAGACCAATCACGTTTTGTTTATGAAGGTTTAGACTTTCGCAATTTCATCTGGGTGGCCCTGGCGCTCATCATCATGATCATGTCCATCACGACAGAGAATGATTGGTTGCTCCGATTCGTTCATATTGTTACCGGCGTGATGTTAACCGGCTGGGATATTCTCATGGGCTTTATCATCGGGCCTATTCTCCGCCGTCTGAGTTTCGATTTCCGGCGGCAGTTTTCGCTTCGGTTGCTCCCCAAAACTTTGTTTATCATGACCACTTTGGGCATTATCGCGCCCACCTCGGGCTGGTTTTTGGCCGTCCGCCTCGGCTATGTTGACTTGGACTACCCGGACTTCTGGTGGGTAATTGCCGCCCTGGCCATTGCCACCATAATGAGTATACAAGGACTGCTCATATTGTTACCGGCCAATGTCCGTGCTTACTTAGAAATGCGGAAAGAAAACCCCGATCCGGAACGCGTGGGACGCATCCTAAATCGATATTTCACCGTCATTGCCTCCCAAGGCGTGATGCAGGTCCTGATCGTTATAATTATGGTTAATTTCGCTGACGGTCTTTAGGTGGCGACATATCGGCAAACCAAGAGATGGATTGAAGTATCGCTTCGATTTACCTAGAGTACGCGCCAACAAGGTTTAAAGAAAAGAAGCAAAAATGAAAATAATGTATCGGATATCCGGGCGCCTAAAAATTGACATAAAATCCCTCGTGGGATCAATTATCTTTTTACTCATAGCGTTTTCCGCTTCCGCGCAGCACCCGCCTTTAAATGAACGGGCCAAAGGCTTGGACGCCAATAACAACGGGTTGGTCGACCGCGGCGAGGCGATGGGACCTCTTCAAGCCAATTTTGACGAAATGGATTGCGACAAGAATGGCGGACTGGACGGCGCCGAGATACCCGCCTTTTTCCAAGGGACTGGATGCCCAAAGAAACCGCAAGCCGCACTAAAACCAAAATATCCTCCCCTTAATGAACGCGCCGAGGGACTAGACGCCAATAACAATGGCTTGGTCGACCGGGCCGAAGCCCGTGGGCCCCTTGAGGCAAATTTCAACGAAATGGATTGCGACAAAAATGGCGGACTGGACGGCGCCGAGATACCCGCCTTTTTTAGTGGCGCGGGCTGCCCGAAAACAACCGCCGCCAATCAGCCCGAGGCCAAAGCTGTGCCTAAAGCAGCTCCGAGCCGCAGGGGCGGACCGCCGCAACGGCCACCCCAGGCTGTCAAACTCGATGAGGTGCGTCTGGAAACCACAGCAGAGACTTACAGTGTCATTGGCCGCATTACCGCCCTGCAGACCGGTCCCCTATCAGCCCGCATCAGCGGCGCCGTCGAGACTGTCAGTGTTGAAGTTGGTGATCGGGTAACCAAGGGAGAGGTTATCGCCACTCTATCCAAAGGCCGCCTCCGGGCAGAACGCCAGCGCATCTCCGCCCAGGTGACCCGTCACCGCACCATGGTGAGCAACGCCGAACGCGAGCTAAAACGCATGAAGGGCCTTTCGCGATCGGCAGCATTCTCCCGCGCCCGTTTCGAGGATCAAGAAGGTCTAGTGGCGGAACGGAAGGCCCAACTGGCTGAGTTCAACGCGACACTCAACAGATTACAGATCGACATTAAGGACGCCACCATCAGGGCCCCCTATGACGCCGTGGTGCTGGAAAAACACGTTGTAGAAGGCGGTTACGCCAATGTAGGCAGCCGGGTGGTGACACTCTTGAATGACAAGAGTGCTGAGGTGGAAGCCGAAATCCCCAGTTTCCGCGTGATCGGCCTAAAACTGGGTGCCCGCGCCAGCATCGTAACCGAGGGGGGCAAGCGTTATCCCGCTTTGGTGCGCGCCATTATCCCTTCGGACAATACGCGTACCCGCTCGCGCCCGATCCGCCTGATATCTGAATTTGGTAAGGATACCTCTCGGCTCGCCAATAATCAGAGCGTGACCGTGGTGCTGTCACTCACCAACGGCAATAAGATTCTGACTGTACACAAGGACGCCATTATCAAACGCGCCAACGGCAATATTGTTTTCGTGGTCAAAGGCATGAACGCGACCATGCGCAATGTCAAACTGGGCCGGGGCGTAGGCAATAAGTTTCAGGTCCTGGAAGGCCTCAAGGCAGGTGACAAGGTGGTCGTGCGGGGCAATGAGCGGCTGGGCGCCGGCGGCCGCATTAAGATGGCTGAATAGATCCGGAGGCACAGGAAATGAATGTAATCCGGCTAGCCATCGAACGGCCCATCGCCGTGGTCGCCATAGTTCTTATGATAGTCCTGTTCGGTTGGGTCTCGCTCCAGAAAATCCCTATTCAGATGGCGCCCGACGTGCGCCAGCCGGTAATCATCATCAAAACCCCCTGGCGGGGTGCATCACCCATCGAAGTGGAACGGGAGATTGTCTCCAAGCAAGAAGAGGAGCTCAAAGGTATCGAAGGGCTCAAACGCATCGTGGGCGAGGCAAAACACAATGAAGGCGTCGTCACCTTGGAATTCACCCCGGGGTTGGAGTTCAACCGAATCCTACTGTTGACCGCCAACCGGCTTGATCGGGTAACCAGCTATCCGGAGGAGGCCGACGAACCGGTAATCAGTACTTCCGGCACCGAAGACAACGCCATCGCCTGGTTCAGCCTATTGCGGCTGGATGGCAATGAACGTCCCATGAGTACTTATGGCGACTTTATGCGTGATGTCATCCAGGAGCGATTTCAAAGTATATCCGGTATCGGCGGTGTCAATTTGTTCGGCGACAACGAACGGGAAATCCAGGTTATTGTGGACCCGGATAAGTTGGCTCACTACCGCCTGACCATTCCGGAAATCGTCAACCGGCTCAGGGCCGAGAATGCCTCGGTGACCGGCGGTGATATCAATGAGGGCAAGCGGCGCTATGTGGTGCGCACCGAAGGTGAATTAAAAACGCCGGAAGAAATCCGGCGCGTTTTGTTGCGCAGCGAACTCAAGGATAGTCAAGCCGGCGGCGGAGAAGGGTTGGGCCGGGTCATGCTGACCGACGTGGCACAGGTCCAGGTCTCCTACAAAGAGGCGTTCGCAAGATCGAAGATGCGGGGTACCCCAGCCATGGGCCTGAACCTGACCCGCGAACAAGGCGCTAACGTGCTGGAAACCATGAAAGCGGTGCGCCGCGTCGCCAACGAGTTGGCCAACGGGCCGGTGCGCCGCGCGGGCCTCAAAATGACCCAGGTTTATGACGAGACCGAATACATCAATTCTTCCATAGATTTGGTGGTACAGAACATCTACATCGGTGGCGGCCTGGCCATTCTTATCCTGCTGTTGTTCCTCAGATCCTGGCGGCCTACCGTGGTAATCGGCGCCGCCATTCCTGTTTCAGTTATTGGCACCTTTGTCGCCATGACCTTCCTCGGGCGCTCCCTCAACGTGGTCAGCCTTGCCGGTATCGCCTTCGCCGTCGGCATGGTAGTGGATGCCGCTATCGTCGTCCTCGAAAACATCTTCCGGCTTCGTCAAAGCGGCATGAGCGCCGCCAAAGCGGCCTACGAAGGAACATCCCAGGTCTGGCCCGCCGTCCTGGTATCTTCGCTGACCACGGTGATGGTTTTTATACCGATCCTGTCCATGGACCTGGAGGCGGGACAGTTGTTCCGCGACATCGGCGTTGCCATTTCGGTATCGGTGATTCTGTCTCTGTTCGTTTCGATAACCCTGATCCCGGCACTCTCCAACCGGATTTTCACCAGCGCCGTCATGGGGGAAGGCAAAATGTTGCATTTGCCGGGTGTCGACGAATTTGCAACCGGGTTTACCCGCTTCTGGGTTGGTTTTGCAGGCTATGTAGTGCAACGCAAGTTCCAAGCCCTCATGATGGTTTTCGTTATCACCTTCGGCGCAGGCATTTTTGCCTTGCTGGCCTTGCCAAAACTTGACTACCTGCCCACGGGCAACCGCAACCTGGTTATCGGCTTTGTCCAACCGCCCGCTGGATACAATCTGGATACTATGGAAGAAATCATGACACGGGTGCAGGAGAAAACCCGCCCGCGTTGGACCAAATCCGTCGATGTCGCTGCAGATGGGGGCAATGACGGGACCCAGGACGCATCGAGTGACACTCCAAACGAGTTGGAGAAAGTTATCAAACGCTTCTTCTTTGTGGCGCTCCGAGGCCGTGCCTTCATCGCCGGTACTCACGAGGATGCGTCGCGGGCGAGTGAATTGATTTCCATCCTGCAAAACCCGGCACGAGCCGAACCGGGCACCATTGCCTTCGTCTTTCAACCGTCGCTCTGGGGCCGCTCTATCGGTTCAGGTCGCGCCATTAGTATCGACGTACTGGGCCATGATCTGCCGCAGAACTATCGCGTCGCGCAATCAATCTTCTTCCGGCTTCTGGGTAAGTTCCCTCCGCCAGAAGGCAATCGCATCCGGCCCATGCCGTCGCTTACTTTAAACGAACCGGAAATCCGCATTATCCCCAACCGGCTGAAGTTGTCGGACAACGGCGTCACCGCCAATGAATTAGGCCTGACCCTGGACGCCCTCAATGACGGTGTCCGCATCGCCGAAGTTACCTTCGAAGGCAAACGGTTAGACCTCACCCTCAAGGGACCTGATCTGGAAAACGAATACACCCAAGCCATCTATGACTTGCCCATAGTAACGCGGGACGGCCGTGTCGTGCCGGTCGAAGCGCTCAGCGATATCGAGGTCACGACGGGACCGGCGGCGATCCGCCGCATTGACCGCTTCCGCACGGTCACCTTGCAAGTAAGTCCGCGCGACAATATTCCGTTGGAGGCCGCCATCGACGTTATTCGTGACCAGGTCGTCAGACCAATGATCAAGCGAGGACTACCGGACGATGTGCAAATTCGTATTTCCGGCAGTGCCGATAAACTGATCGACACCTGGAACGAGATCGTCTTCGATATCCTGCTCGCCATCGTGATCGTATATCTGGTAATGGCTGTCCTTTTTGAAAGCTTCCTCTACCCGTTTATCGTAATGCTGACAGTGCCGGTGGCGGCGGCCGGCGGTCTTATGGGTCTTGCTATCTTGAATATTTACGTCGACCAATCACTCGATATGCTCACTATGATGGGTTTCATCATTCTTATCGGTATTGTGGTCAACAATGCCATTCTGCTGGTCCATCAGACCTTGTACCATATCCGCAATGAAAGTATGGAAGTAGCCGACGCTATCAAGGAAGCCACGCGCAATAGGGTTCGGCCAATCTTCATGTCCACTCTGACATCGATCTTTGGCATGCTGCCCCTGGTGATTTTTCCTGGCGCCGGTTCGGAACTCTATCGTGGCTTGGGCTCGGTGGTGCTGGGCGGTCTGTCTTTGTCCGCCGTGCTTACCCTCGCCCTGGTGCCGCCGCTGATGTCCTTCTCGGTCGGTTTGATTGAAGGAAAAAATAGATAGGATTGATAATCCCACGCACTCTATGAGAAAAAAAGGCCGCGATAATAATTCCACAGCCAACGATAATCAACGCCAAAAAAAAGAGAACCGTCATCGATACGCTGAATGAATTAATCAGCGAAGGTAATAACGTAAATTTCGATATGGTTTTTATTGATGCCAACAAGAAGGACTATGATCGTTAGTACGAATACGCCCTGCAACTGGCCCGCCCCGGCGGAGTAATCGCCTTCGACAATGACAATATGTTCTGGAATGGCCGGGTTCTGAACGAACAGGATCAGGAAAAATCGACCAAGTCCATCCGGGCACTCAATGAAAAGTTAAAAAAGGACCCCCGCATAAATCTCTCCATAATCCCCATCGACGATGGTCTCAAGCTCGTTCAGAAAGTGGGCGGATAGAATTCACTCAAATATTCGATGACGAACGAGATCGCCGGGCTTTATGCCCAATTTGGCGACCGTGCCGCTGTTTACTTCAAGAACTGCCTTCACATTTTCATGAGAAGAAATAACCGTTGTGGACTTCGGAATTGTCCGCTCGGCGATGTTGACTATCCGGCCGTCGGCGGCGATGAAAATCATATCAAGCGGAATGAAGGTGTTTTTCATCCACATGCTGATACGGTGCGGAGTTTTATAGTCAAACAGCATACCTGCATCAGGAGCTAGTTTTTGGCGGTACATCAGACCTAAGGCGTGCTGTTTGCTGTCTTCAGCCAGTTCAATATTGAAGGTAAATATTTGGCCGGACGATATAATCGTTACATTCGATTTCCTAAATTTCTTAATTAATTGTGCTGTCGCATTGGCAGAAATGCTGGCTAGTAAAATACCTAAATAGGCTAATAATATACGTCTGGAAATATTACTCATATTATTTCTAATACTAAATATTAGGCTCTATTACACCGAAAAATCCAGCAATAGCTGAAAAAATTCAATCCGGGTAGTTTCCTCAGAAAAATTCATGTTGCGTCCATCGTTAGGCGAAGGCATAGTCGCGCCTTACCCACTGGGGGGAGCCGATAACCGGCTGAGAGGCCTCAATCCTGAGACGACCCCTCGAACCTGAACTGGCTAAGACCGGCGTAGGGACGAGTGCGTGATGACAGAGCCGAAGCAAAATTATCCACCTAAAGAAACATCATTTTCAGTCACCCTAAAAGCCGGTCACTTGGCCTTTGATTCCGCTATTTTGTTCGAAGAATTGGACCTTACGCTGGTGGCCGGAGGCTGGACATGCCTCCTGGGCCCCAGTGGCGTGGGGAAAACCACCTTACTGCGCTTGATCGCCGGGCTAGTGCCTGACGCCCGTGATGTTGC
>PBQI01000061.1 GCA_002725625.1 Rhodospirillaceae bacterium
CAGGGTAAGAATTTAGTGCTGCAGTTGGGTTACAGCCATGAAATTAGGCACCCCATTCCGGAAGGCATTACCATTGCCTGTGAAACACAGAGCGAAATCGCTATTTCCGGCGCGGACAAGCAACTGGTGGGTAGTGTCGCCGCTAAAATTCGTTCCTATCGTCCGCCTGAACCCTACAAAGGCAAAGGCGTGAAGTACAAGGACGAACAGATCCTGCGCAAAGAAGGGAAGAAGAAATAAGCCATGGAAACTTCAAGACAACTTTTCGACCGGCGCAAGAAACGGACAAGTGCGCGCGTGCGCAAGGTCAGCAAAGGCCGTATGCGCCTTTCGGTGTACCGCTCCGGTAAACATATTTATGCCCAGGTCATTGACGACACAAAAGGAGCGACCCTGGCGGCGGCTTCTTCGCTTGACAAGGACATTAAAGGCAAGGTGAAAAACGGCGCCGGCAAAGATGCCGCCGGTGAAGTCGGCAAACTGGTCGCCGAGCGCGCCAAAAAGGCGGGCGTTGAGGTCGTTGTCTTCGACCGTGGCGGATATCTCTATCATGGCAGGGTCAAAGCCCTGGCCGAAGCGGCTCGCGAAAGCGGTCTGGCGTTTTAGGAGTAGCTGAATATGGCTCAAGCACCAAATTCTCGCGGTCAACGCAATTCCCGCGGTCAACGCGGCGACCGTGATGAAAACGAGTTAATCGAAAAACTGGTCGGTATTAACCGTGTCGCTAAAGTGGTCAAAGGTGGCCGCCGGTTCGGTTTTGCCGCCATCGTCGTCGTCGGCGACGGCAAAGGCCGGGTCGGTCATGGATCCGGTAAAGCCCGTGAGGTTCCCGAAGCCATCCGGAAGGCGACGGAAGCAGCTAAACGTAGGCTCGTACGCGTTCCTTTGCGGGAAGGCCGGACGCTGCATCATGACGTTAAAGGCAGGTTCGGCGCCGGTAAAGTTGTAGTTCGTGCAGCGCCTCCGGGTACCGGTGTGATCGCCGGTGGTCCCATGCGCGCCGTATTTGAATCGCTTGGTGTGCAGGACGTGGTTGCCAAATCCAACGGCACCGCCAATCCGCACAATATGATTAAAGCGACATTTGACGCCCTGGAAAACCTGGCGTCGCCGCGCTCCATTGCCGCCAAACGAGGTAAAAAAGTCAGTGATATCGTTGGCCGTCGCGATGGTGCAGCAGCCACCACGGCTAAAGAGTAGGTATTGGAGAATAGTAGGATGGTCGGTTCCAGAAAAACAATCACGGTTACCCAGATCGGCAGCCCGATCGGTCGCCGTAAGGATCAGCGCCAGACCTTGATCGGTCTCGGGCTCAACAAAATGAACCGCACCCGCACGCTAGAAGACACGCCGTCTGTCCGCGGTATGATCAACAAAGTGCATCATCTGGTGCGGCTCGAAGATAACGCTTAGAACCGGCACATGCCGATTTTGGTCGGCTAATTTTATGTGTAGGTAGGAATTTGAAAAATGAGATTGAACGAAATTCGCGATAATGCAGGAGCCCGCAAAGCCCGGAAAAGGGTTGGCCGGGGAGAAGGTTCCGGTACCGGTGAAACGGCCGGTCGCGGTGTCAAAGGCCAGAAGTCGCGGAGCGGCGTATCTCTGATCGGATTCGAAGGCGGTCAGATGCCGATCTATCGGCGGACGCCGAAACGCGGTTTCACCAACATTTTCGCCAAGAAATACGAAATCGTAAACATCGGTCGTCTGCAAAAAGCCATCGACGACAAAAGGCTTGATGCCAAGGGTACCATAAACGCTGAAACCATGACGGCAGCCGGATTGATCTGCAATAATCGTGACGGCGTTCGTTTGCTGGGTCAGGGTGAACTAAAGGCAGGTGTGACAATCGAAGTTGCGGGTGTTACCAAATCGGCCATGGCCGCCGTCGAAAAGGCGGGCGGTAAAGTCATTTTGCCGGAAGCCAGCAAGGTGGAGCTTGAAGCGCAGGAAAAATCTGCCAAATCGAAAACTAAGAAGGCGACTGCGGCATCGGCGCCTAAGAAGGAGAAGGCTGGTGACGCCGAGGCCGAAGAAGCCGAAGAATAGCGTTACCGAATAAATAAGATTAAGGAATTCTGGAGAAATTATGGCCTCAGCTGCCGAACAACTTGCCGCTAATATGAACTTCGGTGCCTTTAATAAGGCGACCGAGCTCAAAAAGCGCCTATGGTTTACGCTGGGGGCGCTGATCGTCTATCGGCTGGGCACCTACATCCCGCTGCCCGGAATTGATCCCGTGATTCTCGAAGATATTTTCCGCCAGCAGGCGGGGGGTATTCTGGGCATGTTCAATATGTTCGCCGGCGGTGCCTTGGGGCGGATGACTATTTTTGCCCTCAATATCATGCCCTATATTTCGGCGGCCATCATCATGCAGCTGATGACCTCTATTTCGCCCACCATGGCTCAACTTAAAAAAGAAGGTGAACAAGGGCGCAAGAAAATAAACCAGTATACCCGCTACCTAACGGTATTGATCGCCACCATGCAGGCCTATGGCATCGCTGTCGGCATCGAAGGCATGACCAGTTCCGCCGGTGCAGCTGTTACCGATCCCGGTGCTTTTTTCCGTTTCACCACTGTCGTGACCCTGGTAGGTGGCACCATGTTCCTCATGTGGCTGGGTGAGCAGATCACTGCCCGTGGCGTCGGCAACGGAATTTCGTTGATCATTTTTGCCGGTATTGTTGCCGGTTTGCCCAGCGCCTTGGCCGGCACCTTGGAACTGGGCCGCACGGGTGCGCTGTCCACCGGGTTTATCGCTTTCCTTTTAGTGATGGCGATCGTCGTGATCTACGCCATTGTCTTTGTCGAGAGGGCGCAACGCCGGCTCATCGTTCAATACCCGAAGCGTCAGCAGGGCAATAAGATGTACGGCGGTGAAAGTTCTCACCTACCACTCAAAATCAATACCTCCGGTGTTATTCCGTTGATTTTTGCTTCCTCATTGCTGCTCATGCCGACCACGGTGATCAGTCTGATGGCAAATACCGGCCCCGAGTGGCTGACGACGGTTTCCGCCTATATGGGACGTGGGCAGTTCGCCTATAATTTGACCTATAGTCTGCTGATCGCCTTTTTCGCTTTTTTTTATACGTCGGTTGTGTTTAATCCGGAAGAAACAGCGGATAATTTGAAAAAATATGGCGGTTTTATCCCGGGTATCCGGCCGGGCAAGAATACGGCGGAGTATCTCGAATTTGTACTGACCCGTTTGACGGTCGTCGGTGCCCTGTATTTGGTGATTGTCGCATTACTGCCGGAAATGTTGATCTCGCGTTTTAACGTTCCGTTTTTCTTCGGCGGCACCAGCCTTTTGATTGTCGTTACGGTGACCATGGATACGGTTGCTCAGGTTCAGTCACATCTTCTGTCCCACCAATATGAGGGATTGATCAAAAAATCCCGTCTGAAAGGGCGCCGGGGATGAACATGATTTTATTGGGACCGCCAGGCGCTGGCAAAGGCACACAAGCAGAGTATTTGGTCGATATGTACGGGTTAGTTCAGCTTTCTACCGGTGAAATGCTTCGCGCCGAAGTTAAATCAGGCAGCGAACTCGGCAAAAAGGCCAAGGAATTGATGGATGCTGGTTCTTTGGTACCCGATGATCTAATCATCGATATGATCTCCGGCCAGATTGACCAGCACAAGGAAGCTAAAGGCGTCATCCTTGACGGTTTTCCCCGGACCACGGCGCAGGCGGAAGCCCTGGACGAAATGCTTGGGGACAAAGGTTTGAATATCGATCATGTGATCCAGATGGAAGTAGACGAAGATGCCGTTGTCGAACGTATATCCGGTCGCTTTTCCTGCTCCGATTGCGGTGCTGGTTATCATGATTCGCTCAATAAAACGGAAATAGATGGTGTCTGCGACAAATGCGGATCCACCGAGTTTACCCGGCGCGCTGATGACAATGCCGAGACGGTTCGCTCTAGGCTAAAAGCCTATCGCGAACAAACCGCGCCGATTTTGCCCTATTACGAGAAGAGGGGCAGCCTGGATACCATCAACGGTATAGGTTCGATGGAAGAGGTCTTTGACCGAATTAAGGAGATTGTCGAAGGCGGGTAATTCAAAAACACCGAGGCTAACGCATTGACTTAGTAAGCTTTGCGCCTATAATCCGGCCTCTTTGGGAACCCCCGCGACAATTGTTGTGAAATAGTATTTTTACTAAGGAGTTAGGGCTTTGGCTCGTATCGCTGGCGTAAACATTCCGACTCAAAAACGGGTCGAAATTGCATTAACCTATATCTACGGTATAGGCCGCACTTATGCGAAAGACATTTGTGCGAAATCCGAAATTCCTTCAGAACGGCGGGTACACCAACTCACCGATGACGAAGTGGTAAGAATTCGTGAAGTCATCGATGCCGACTATCAGGTCGAAGGCGACTTGAGGCGCGAAACCTCCATGAACATCAAGCGGTTGATGGATCTCGGTTGTTACCGTGGTCTGCGTCATCGGCGTGGTTTGCCGGTACGAGGTCAGCGGACTCATACCAACGCCCGAACCCGCAAGGGACCGGCGAAGGCCATTGCAGGCAAGAAAAAAGTAGTACACTAAATAGGAATAGCTCCCTCACCGGGGCGTTTCCAAAAAGGATCGAAGATCAGATATGGCAAAAGCAGTAACTGCGCGTCCGCGCCGTCGGGAACGGAAGAACATTACGTCCGGCGTCGCTCATGTGAACGCGACATTTAATAATACGTTGATTACCATCACCGATGCCCAGGGCAATACAATCTCCTGGTCTTCAGCGGGTAGTCAGGGTTTCAGGGGGTCGCGTAAATCCACTCCCTATGCCGCTCAGGTCGCGGCCGAAGATGCCGGCAAAAAGGCCCAGGATCACGGCATGAAAACCTTGGAGATCGAGGTCAAGGGGCCTGGTTCGGGACGCGAATCTGCGCTCCGCGCTTTGCAGGCTGTTGGCTTTGTGATCACAGCAATTAGAGACGTTACCCCGATTCCGCATAATGGGTGTCGTCCGCGTAAGCGGCGGCGGGTGTAACCCGGCGGACTATTGTGCGGCTTCCCAAAACTTCATGCGGGAAGCCGGAGTTAAATTTTGACGTTGTTTAGACAGCGAAGTTGAGGCGTACTCGTGATTCAGAAAAATTGGCAAGAACTAATTAAACCGAACAAGTTGGAAGTTGTTAAAGGAAGCATTCCGGAACGACGTGCGACAATCGTCGCCGAACCGTTGGAGAGCGGCTTTGGCCTGACTTTGGGGAATGCGCTACGGCGCGTGTTGCTGTCGTCCCTGCAGGGCGCGGCGGTAACGGCCATTCAAATCGATGGCGTTCTCCATGAGTTTTCCTCTATCCCCGGCGTCCATGAAGATGTCACGGATATTGTTTTAAATATTAAAGCATTGGGTATTCGCTCCCATAGCGAAGGGGTAAAACGTATGATCCTAGAAGCTTCGGGACCCGGCGAAGTCACCGCCGGTCAGATCGAAGAAACCCACGATATAGAGATCATGGATCCCGACCTAGTGATTTGCACGCTCGATGACGGCGCAAAATTCCGCATGGAATTGACCGTCGAAACGGGTAAGGGTTATGTTTCGGCCAGCCAGAACAGGGCCGAGGAATCTCCCATCGGATTGATCCCGATCGATTCCGTCTTTTCGCCAGTTCGCAAAGTTGCCTACAAAGTGGATAATGCCCGTGTTGGTCAGGTAACCGACTTTGACAAATTGTCGCTGGACGTGACTACTGACGGCACGGTAACTCCTGAAGATTCGGTCGCCTTGGCGGCACGTATTCTGCAGGATCAACTGCAACTTTTCATCAATTTCGAAGAACCGCAGGTGGCTGTTCAGGAAGATGCCCGCGACGAACTGCCTTTTAACAAAAACCTGCTGCGAAAAGTCGATGAGTTGGAACTGTCGGTCCGCTCCGCCAACTGCCTCAAGAACGACAATATCATCTACATTGGTGACCTCGTTCTGAAAAGTGAAGCGGAAATGCTGCGGACACCGAACTTTGGACGCAAATCATTGAATGAGATCAAGGAAGTTCTCTCTCAAATGGGTCTCCATCTTGGTATGGAAATCCCCAATTGGCCGCCTGAAAATATTGAAGATTTGGCCAAGCGGCTTGAAGAGCCCTTCTAGATAATTGTAACGACAACTTTGAATACAAGGACATAGAGCCATGCGTCATCGTATGAGTGGCCGAAAGCTAAATAGAACATCTTCTCATCGTAAGGCGATGTTTGCCAACATGACCGCTTCACTGCTGCGTCATGAACAGATCAAAACGACCAAGCCAAAAGCCAAAGACTTGAGTCGGTTTGTCGACAAAATGATTACCCTTGGCAAACGGGGCACTTTGCATGCTCGCCGTCAGGCCCATTCTTTTTTGCGCGATGATGAAGTCGTTGCCAAACTGTTCGATGGTCTGGCCGGACGCTACAAAGACCGCCAGGGAGGCTACTCCCGGGTGATGGCCGCCGGCTATCGCTACGGCGATATGGCGCCGATGGCGATCATCGAACTCGTCGACCGCGATCCCGACGAAAAAGGGGCGGAAGACCGCGAGCGTCATTTGGCTGAAATGGAGGCCGAAGAGGGCGAAGCGGTTTCCGTGTAATTAATGCGCCGCGTACTGAATTTAAAGAGGCAGCTTTAATCGGCTGCCTTTTTTGTATTTAGGGTGATAAAATTAGGTCACTATGAAATTGTTTAGTTATAGAATCCCCCCCATCCCGGCCTTCCTCCGCAAGGGGGGGAGGAGAAGAAACTTCTGCAATTTAGATTTTCCTCCCCCCTGGAGGAGAATTAAGGGGGGAGGGCTGCTTGTTATTTTAATGGCGCTCTTTATTCTCGGAACTTCTTCCAGCGACGCCCAAAAACGCCTGCCACAATCCCAGGCCGATATTCACCTGTCATTCGCGCCGATGGTAAAGAAGGCGGCTCCGGCCGTGGTCAACGTATTCACTCGCAAAACGGTGACCACGCGGTCGCTCTCTCCATTGTTTGGGGATCCTTTTTTTAAGCGGTTTTTTGGAAATAATTTCGGTCAAGGTCCCCGTTCCCGGCGTAAGGTTCAAAATTCACTGGGCTCTGGCGTGATTGTAAAATCAAACGGCACCATCATGACCAATCATCATGTCATCCTCGGCGCTGAAGAAGTCACCGTCGTTCTGTCTGACCGGCGTGAATTCGATGCCAAGATCGTTGGCAGTGATGAACGGACAGATTTGGCTGTGTTAAAAATAAATCCGGGCAAGGAAAGGCTCCCTTTTTTGCCGTTTCGAGATTCCGACGACCTGGAGGTCGGTGATCTGGTCTTGGCGATCGGTAATCCTTTCGGTGTCGGCCAAACTGTGACCAGCGGTATCGTTTCCGCATTGGCTCGGACCCAAGTTGGGATTAACGATCTCAATTTTTTTATTCAAACCGACGCGGCCATTAATCCGGGTAACTCTGGCGGCGCCCTCATTACTTTGGACGGCAGATTAGTTGGCGTGAACTCCGCTATTTATTCAAAAAATGGGGGATCTGTCGGTATCGGGTTCGCCATACCGTCGAATATGGTGCGGACCGTTCTGGCAGGCCTGTCATCGGGCGGCCGCGTCAAGAGACCTTGGATCGGCGCCGAAGGGCAGGGGGTCAACGCCGATATTGCGGCCTCCCTGGGTCTGAAAAGGCCAGCGGGTGTTTTGATCAATGGTATTTACCCGGAAGGGCCTGCGGACCGGGCAGGCATTAAGGTGGGCGATGTCATCGTCGCCGTCAATAGCAACGAGGTGAACGACACCGAGGCTTTACGGTTTCGCATTGCCACGCGGCCAATTGGAGAAATATTGTCGGTCGGTATCATTCGCCGGGGAAAAAGACGGCAAGTGACTTTTTCGGTTGAGGCACCACCGGAAAAACCGCGTCGCAATAAAACGGAACTGAGCGGTTATCATCCCTTGCAAGGTGCGACCATCGCCAATTTATCACCGGCGCTTGCAGATGAGATCGGTGTTAGTATGATGGGCCGCGGCGTCGTTGTGCTGGCTCTTCGCCGCGGTTCCCCGTCGCGTCGATTTGGCTTTAAACTTGGTGATAATGTAAAAAGTATCAATGGCACAGAGATTACGAGCGTAAGCCAATTACAAAGAATATTGGCCGAAAAAGTTGAAAAATGGCGTATTAAGATCGGTCGGGGAGGTAAAGTCTTGTCAATGTCGGTGGAACAGTGAAGACGCTTTTCGAAAGTCAGGCACCCAGGCCTTTAGCCGACAGATTGCGGCCGGCCGTTCTCGGCGAAGTTGTCGGGCAGTCTCATATCTTAAATCCCGACGGGCCGATGGGCCGCATGTTAACCGGCGGTCGTTTGGCTTCAGTTATCCTGTGGGGGCCGCCGGGTACCGGTAAAACTACCATCGCCCGGTTGATCGCCGAACACACCAATCTTCACTTCGAACCATTGTCTGCGGTTTTCTCCGGTGTTGCCGATTTAAGAAAAGTATTCGATGCGGCCAAAAGCCGGCGGGAAGCCGGGCGGGGAACCTTATTGTTCGTTGATGAAATCCACCGCTTCAATCGCGCCCAGCAGGACGGTTTTCTTCCCTATGTGGAGAATGGCATGGTGACCCTGGTTGGGGCGACAACCGAGAATCCATCTTTCGAACTCAACGCGGCTTTACTGTCCCGATGCCAGGTGCTGGTATTGAACCGATTGGATGACAAAGCCCTGGATGAGATCTTGATTCGTGCAGAGGAGTTGGAGAACAAAATTCTGCCTTTAAGCGACGAGTCGCGCGCCGCCCTGCGCGCCATGGCCGATGGAGATGGTCGGTATCTGCTGAATATGGCGGAGGAACTGTTTACCCTGCCATCTGAGCCTTGCCTGGATATTCAACGACTAACGGAAGCTGTCCAACGGCGCATGCCGCTTTATGATAAATCCCAGGAGGCGCACTACAATCTTATCAGTGCCCTCCACAAAAGCCTCAGGGGCTCTGATACCGATGCGGCGCTATACTGGTTGGCGCGTATGCTGGCCGGTGGTGAAGATCCTCATTATATTGCCCGGCGCTTGGTTCGTTTTGCATCGGAAGATATCGGCCTTGCCGATCCTAATGCACTGCCCCAGTCCATTGCCGCCTGGGAGGCTTATGAAAGGCTGGGTTCTTTTGAAGGAGAACTGGCGATAGTCCAATGTGTTATTTATTTGGCCACCGCGCCCAAATCCAATGCTGCCTATGAGGCGATGAAAGCGGCGACCAAAGAAGCCCGGGAAACTGGTTCCCTGGCTCCGCCAAAGCATTTACTCAACGCGCCGACCAGTCTGATGAAGGATCTTGGGTATGGCAAAGACTATCAGTACGATCACGATGCAGAAGACGGATTCTCCGGCCAGGATTATTTCCCCGACGAAATGAAGCGGCATGATTTTTACCGTCCCGAGGGTAAGGGCTTCGAAAAGGAAATTGTCAAAAGGCTCGATTATTGGCATCAGTTGCGGGATAAAAAGGCCTCATGAAGATTCTACTTTCCATCGCCGTAGGCGGTGCCATCGGTGCAGTAGGGCGCTATATAATGATGGCTAGAACCGGTAATTTTCTGCATGGTGATTTTCCCTATAGTACGATAACGGTTAATGTGCTGGGCTCTTTATTGCTTGGTACGTTGGTTGAATTATTCGCCTTGGTCTGGTCGCCTAGCGCCGAAATGCGCGCCTTTTTGGTGGTAGGAATTCTTGGTTCTTTCACGACGTTTTCGACGTTCTCACTGGATGTCATTGTCCTCTTCGAAAGAGGCGATTACCTATCGGCGATGTTCTATATTATCGCCTCAGTTGTTTTGTCGGTTGGTGCATTTTTTGGCGCCATGTTCATATTCCGGCATATTCTCGCCTGATGAGCGGCGTTCAAAATATTCAAGTCCACGGCGACGATGCCGGTATTCGGCTTGATCGCTGGTTCAAAAGACATTTTCCGGGACTGGGGCATGGCCGTCTGGAGAAGTTCCTGCGCAAGGGGCAGGTCAGGGTCGACGGTAAACGGGCCAAGTCCAAAACCCGGCTGGATGAAGGGCAAAGTATCCGCATCCCGCCGTATGAGGATAAAGAAAACAAAAAGCCGAGTGGGAAACCAAAAATAAATATCAAAGACAGTGATCTGGAGGCGCTACGGAATTCCATCCTGCACCAAGACGACCATGTGATCGCTATCAACAAGCCGGCCGGTCTTGCCGTACAAGGTGGTACCGGAACCCACAAACATATCGATGCCATGCTGGAAACCCTGCAATTTGAGAAAAGAGAAAGACCCAAGCTGGTTCACAGGTTGGATAAGGATACGTCCGGCGTTTTAATTTTGGCCCGGACCACTAAGGCAGCGACCGCATTGACCCAGGCTTTCAAATCAAAAGATGTCTTGAAAATCTATTGGGGCATTGTGGTGGGTGTGCCGAAGCCCCGTCACGGCCGCATCGATATTCCCCTGGAAAAACGGCCCGCTAGAAAGGGAGAGAAAGTCGTTGCTGACGAGGACGGCAGACGGGCGGTGACCTACTATCATATTATCGAGAACGCTGCCCGTAAGGCAGCTTGGCTGGCCATGATGCCTGAAACCGGGCGGACACATCAGTTGAGGGTTCATTGCGCCGAATTGAGAACGCCTATCCTGGGCGACGGCAAATATGGCGGCCGGGAAGCTTTTTTGGAAGGTGCTGAAGGCGTGGCCGACCAATTACATCTCCACGCTAAAGCAATTCGAATAAAACATCCCGTCGGTGGTCTATTGGAGATTACGGCACCTTTGTCCGACCACATGAAAGCCAGCTGGAAGTATTTTGGCTTTGACGAGTCAATTGCCGCCGTTCCGTTTGACGGTTTTGAAGATGCCTGATTGTAACCAGAGAGCTTTTCAATCTACGAAATAGGAAGAAAAAACATTTCATGCCCCACGGTACCGATACACTTAAACTCGTAGTTCTAGATTGCGACGGCACGATTGTCGACTCGCAAAAGGCCATTGTCACCGTGATGCACGAAGCCTTTGGTGCGCATGGTGTCGATAAACCTTCGCGTCACGATATCCGCCGGATTGTCGGCTTGGATTTAGAGGAGGCCATCTCAATTTTGGTTAACAGTAATGACTATGAATTGGTCAAGGCCATCACCGAAAGTTATCGGCATACAGCCAAAGCGCAGCGCGATACAGGCGATTGGGAAGACCCTTTGTATGAAAACGCGAAAAAGGTTATCCGAGCATTTGATGACGCAGGATGGTTGCTCGGTGTGGCCACGGGAAAAGCGCGAGTCGGGCTGGATCATGTCTTGGCTCAGCATGATCTTATGACGCATTTTTCAACGCTCCAGACATCAGACGTTGCACCTGGAAAACCGCATCCGGAAATGCTTTATCGGGCCATGCGCGATACCGGTGTCGGAGCGGAAAACGTCTACATGGTCGGGGATACGACTTTCGATATGGACATGGCGGCGAACGCCGGTACCCATGGTATTGGTGTCTCATGGGGATATCACGGTACAGAGGAATTGCGGGAAGCCGGCGCCAGAGTAGTTGTCGATAGTTTTCAGGAATTATTCAATCTGTTGGATCAATCGACTGTAAAGGTCTGAGCATGTCCGGTTGGGGACAGATTAAGCGATTTTATAATGAAGCCGCGGCCGTCGAATCGGACGGTGCCTGCCGCATTGAGCTTGACGGTAAACCGGTCAAGACTCCCACCGGCGCGGACCTGATTGTTGAACAGCGAAAGCTGGCCGAAGCCATGGCCGACGAATGGGCGGCACAAGGGGAGGAGGTTGCTCCCTTGTCCATGCCTCTCTGCCGGCTGGTGGCTACCGCCATAGACCGAGTCGGTTCCAAGCGGCAGGAAGTTGAGGAAATTACCCTGAAATTTGCCGAAACCGACTTACTATGTTATTGGGCGGATAATCCGCCGGAACTGATCGCCCGGCACCAAGAACAATGGCGGCCCCTTTTGGACTGGGCGTCGGATGAACTAGGGGCGTCGTTGGACGTGACGGCTGGTATCTCTCCGATCCTGCAGCCGGTGGCGGCATTGGACGCCCTGCGTGAATCTATTGAAAAACTGGACAATTTACGCTTGATAGCTGTTTCCTCTATTGCTGCCGCGACGGGCTCCCTGGTGCTGGCGTTCGCCCTGGAACGTGGGCGAATCACTGCGGAGCAGACCTTCAGAATCGCTGTCGTCGATGAACATTTTCAGATGGAGCAGTGGGGCGAGGACTGGGAAGCCAAGGAGCGGCATGAGCGTATTCTCAGCGATATCGAAGAATCGTCCCGCTTGTTAAAATTGATTGGCTGACAATAAACTGGATCAGACCAGCAAGGTCGGGTAAAAGAATCCAGCGGTACTATCAACATATAGAACTTATGGCGGTATCATGTACGAGATAATTCGGCAACTGGAAGAACGGCGTGCCCGGGCGAGAGCTGGCGGCGGCAAAAAGAAGATTGATGCTCAGCACAAGAGGGGTAAGTTGACTGCCCGTGAACGCATCAGTCTTCTTCTTGATCCCGATACCTTCGAAGAATGGGATATGTTCGTCGAACACCGGTCAACCGATTTCGGTATGGAGAAGAATACGGTGCCCGGCGATGGGGTGGTGACCGGATACGGCACCATTAACGGCCGGACCGTTTTTGTGTTTGGGCAGGATTTTACCGTCTTCGGCGGCTCTCTATCGGAGACTCAGTCGGAAAAAATTTGCAAGATCATGGACCAGGCCATGAAGGTCGGCGCGCCGCTCATCGGGATTAACGATTCCGGCGGTGCCCGCATTCAGGAAGGTGTCTCGTCTCTCGCCGGCTATGGTGAAATCTTCCAACGCAATGTTCTGGCATCTGGCGTGGTGCCGCAAATCTCTATGATCATGGGGCCTTGCGCCGGCGGGGCAGTTTATTCCCCGGCGACGACCGATTTTATTTTCATGGTCAAAGATTTGTCTTATATGTTCGTGACCGGGCCGGATGTTGTGAAGACGGTGACTCACGAAGAAGTCACTCAAGAGGAATTGGGGGGCGCCGTTACCCATACGACCAAGTCAGGCGTCGCCGACTCGGCTTACGAGAACGATGTCGACGCCATCGAACAGGTCCGCCGTTTTATGGATTTCCTGCCGTCCAACAACACCGAACTGCCGCCCGTCAGACCGACTGACGATCCCACTGACCGACAGGAGCCGTCGCTCGACACCTTGGTGCCGGAGAATCCCAACGAACCCTACGATGCCAAGGAGTTGGTCACCAAAATTGCCGATGAAGGAGATTTCTTTGAACTGCAGCCGGATTTTGCCGCCAACATGGTTATCGGCTTTGGTCGAATGGAAGGGTCGACGGTCGGCATCGTTGCTAACCAGCCAATGCATCTGGCCGGATGCCTGGATATTGATGCGTCAACCAAGTCCGCCCGTTTTATCCGGTTTTGTGACTGTTTTAATATTCCCATTCTTCTTTTGGTGGATGTACCGGGATTCCTGCCGGGAACGGCGCAGGAATATGGCGGTCTGATCCGCCATGGGGCGAAACTGCTTTATGCCTTCGCCGAGGCCACCGTGCCGAAGGTCACCGTCATCACCCGTAAATCCTATGGTGGTGCCTATATCGTCATGGGGTCCAAGCATTTGCGTTCCGATGTCTGCTATGCGTGGCCCAGTGCCGAGATCGCTGTTATGGGATCAAAAGGGGCGGTGGAGATCATATTCCGCGCCGATATGGATGATGAAGAAAAGATCGCTGAACGTGAACGCGAATATCAGGATCAATTCGCCAATCCCTTCCGGGTTGGCTCCCGCGGTTATATTGACGATGTTATCATGCCTCACAATACGCGTTGGCGGATTTGCCGCTCTCTGCGCATGCTGAAAGGGAAGAAAGTTGAGCATCCCTGGAAGAAACACGGAAATATTCCACTTTGATCAGAGCAATTTCAGTTTTTCTATTTGTCTTTTTGCTGTTTCCTGCAGTAGCATTCGCGTTGGTAAAGGACAGGCACGCCGGATATTACTATCCTGAACCGAAAAAAATAAAAACCTACCGAGCCAGGGCCAATATCCTGCCGGGGGCTAACAGAGAACGCCGCATCGCCTTTATTACCGAACTAATGGCAAATGCGTTGAAGAGACCGTATCCGCCTCAATACGCTATGTTTGCTAAAGGACTACAGGCGCAAAAACTAATCATCGTCAGCAATTACGCCGGTCAGTTGGACACCATCTATCGGGTGCGGGCCATGCTGGCCAATTTGACATCGATGGCACGAACATTGCCAATTTTCCTGGGGTTCAGCGTCGAAGATAAACTTAATTTTTTCGATCTGGGTAAAATGCTCGGATTCAAAAGGATCACCATTAGTGACGGTGATAAATTTTCCCACCAAGTTATTTTGAAGTAATGGTAAATCATGATATTCCCTACCCAATTAAGAATCGTTCTAATTAATTAAGAGGGTGTCATGCTTCCCGGTTTCGGCAAGACTTATCAATCGACCGAAGACATCGCCAGTTACCACGCTCACGTCTATTACGACGGCGGCACCAAACAACATGCCGGTGATTTGCGGCGGGAAATGGACAAAAGGTTTGATGTAGAACTAGGCCGCTGGCGCGACAAAGCCATTGGCCCCCATCCCATGTCTTCGTTTCAGGTCACTTTCACCAAAGATCAGTTTGTTGAAATCATGCCGTTTCTGGCCTTGAACAGAGAATCTCTGTTTATTTTGGTCCATCCCAACACCGGTGACGGCTTCATTGATCATACGGACAATGCCATGTGGGTCGGCCCCAGTGTTCCGTTGAATGCGGAATGGATGAAGAGAAATCAGGACCGCCTGCAACGAGCGGCCGAAAATATGGTCGCCGATCAACAGAAATAAATATCCGTATATAAAAGGGAAGTCCAATGAGTTAGTAGCGCGGCCAGCGTCGCCGTTCGCCCTCAAAGTGCGGGTAATGATCATGGAAACCGGACTGCTGGAGCGTGTCGATGTCATCGATGTTTGATTTAACCGAAGACATGAAAGAAAAGATGCCGCAATACAATCCTCTGGGAAAGATCGCCGCTTTGGTCCGCGATGATGACAGTATTCTTTTTGATTCCAAGCTGATCTACGAGTATTTTGATTTTCTTCACGCGGGCCCGAAATGGTTTCCGGAGGACCGGGAAAGTCGTTGGCAAACCCTGCAACTGCAAATGTTGGCGGACGGTTTCGGCGAAGCGATCATCCAGATGGTAATCGAAAATATGCAGCCCGAAGAATGCCGCTATCAGCCGGCCATCGACAATCAGATGCAAAAGCTCAGCCGCGCGCTGGCTAAGTCGAGCAAGGATGTCGAAGCGCTGAACGGTCCGGTCACCATCGGACCGGTTTCGGTCGCCTGCGGGTTGGGCTATGTGGATTTCCGGATACCTAATTACGACTGTCGATCGGATTTTCCCGCATTTGCCAAATGGAATGCGGAATTCTGCGAGCGTCCTTCGATGACGGAAACGGCGGCGCAGGTAGATTAGGCTTTAACGCCCTCAATCGCCTGCCACACTTTTTCCGGCGTGGCGGGAAGGTCGAGGTGAGTGATGCCCAGGGGCACCAGGGCATCCAGGATGGCATTCATGCCGGCAGGCAGGGCGCCCACTGTCCCCGCTTCACCGCCACCCTTGGCGCCCAAAGGGTTTTTCTCGGTCGATATTTCGCTAGTGTTTATGTCGAAAGTGCAGAAGTCCTCGGCCAGCGGCATGGCATAGTCCATGAATGATCCCGTCAGCATCTGTCCGGTTTCCGTATCGTATTTCAAATCTTCCATCAGAACCTGACCCAGGCCCTGAACGATACCACCATGAATTTGCCCTTTCAAGGTGAGGGGATTGATAATTTTGCCAACATCGTCGACGACCGTGTATTTGACGATTTTGACGCCGCCAGTCTCCGGATCTATTTCCACCTCGCAGACATGACAGCCGTTGGGAAATGTAGGAGCAGGGGTCTTAAAGACGGCCGTCTCATAGAGACCCACCTCCATATCCGCCNGTAACTTNGCCGGCACGAAGGCGGCTTTGACGACGTNATCCAGGNTTACGGATCGGTCGGTGCCGGCGATGGTAAAAGTGCCATCGGNAAAACCGATATCGCTTTCGCCGGCTTCCATAATATGCCCGGCAATCTTTTTACCTTTTTCAATAATCTTGTCCGCCGCCAGCATAATGGCGCTGCCGCCCATAAAGGTTGATCGTGAACCGAAGGTGCCGCCGCCGACAGCTATTTTATCGGTATCACCGTCGATGAACGTGACATTAGCGCTCTCAAGCCCCAGCTTACTTGCCAGCATCTGTTTGAACATGGTTTCGTGACCTTGGCCGCTGGCTTTTGTGCCCGTTACCAGTGTCGCGTCGCCATTGGCGGTAAAACTGATGGTAGAGGATTCCGTCGGATTTCCTTGCGCCAGTTCAATGGTGCTGGAAATACCGATGCCCCTTAATTTTCCCGCCGCTTTCGATTTCTCAAATCGTGCCGAATAGCCCTGGTAGTCCGCTTTCTCCAAGGCCATATTCATATTTTCCTCAAACGTGCCGCTGTCATAGGTGTAGACAAAACCGGTTTTGAACGGCATGGCGTCGGCTGGGATCATGTTTCGCCGCCGCAGTTCGATGTGGTCGATGCCCAATTCCATGGCGGCCTGATCGACCATACGTTCCATCACGTAGGCGGCTTCAGGACGACCGGCACCCCGGTAGGGGGCCAGAAAGTATTTGTTGCTCAGCACACAGGTGATTTCATCGTGAATAGCAGGTGTCGTATAGGTACCTGATAGAACGCCAAAATGAGTGACGGCTGAAAAGGCGTTGCGATCGGCGTTATAATAGGCGCCGAGATTGGCCTTGGTGCGCACCCGCAGGGCCAGGAATTTACCATTTTTATCCAGCGCCAGTTCGGCGTCGCTCACATTGTCACGCGCCTGACTGTCGGACAGGATCGACTCGCTCCTTTCCGCTACCCATTTGATCGGTCGCCCCAGTTCCTTGGCTGCCCACAGGCAGAGGGTGAATTCTGGATAGACGCCGGCCTTCATACCGAAGCCGCCGCCCATATCGCCGGAAATGACTCGCAATTTATTTTCGGGGATATTGAGGATCTGATTGGCCAAATCCTTCTTGAGGCCATGCGGCCCCTGCGTTCCCGTATAAAGAACGAAGCTTTCTTCAAATTCATCGTAGAGCCCGACGCAGCTGCGCACTTCCATGGCGTTGGTGGTTAGCCGATTGATCACATGCCGCTGTTTGACCACATGGTTGGCTCTGGCAAATGCGGCGTCGACGGCTTCTTTGTCGCCCGCTTCATGCATAAAAGCGATGTTGTCGGGGCAATCTTCCCAGACGGCGGGTGTCTCTTCATCGGTTGCAGTTGCCGTGTCGATAACCGCGGGCAGGGGGATGTAGTCGACGAAAATCGATTCCGCGGCGTCTTTAGCCTGATCGACAGTTTCGGCAACGATGAAGGCGACATAGTCGCCAACAAATTTTACTGTACCGCTTACCAGAGCCGGCTGCTGTGCTACGAACATGGGAGAGCCATCGGGCTTGGTCCTTGGTATTTGCGGCTTTTGCAGGCTGAGCCACGATCGGTCGTGATCCTCGCCGGTGTAGATGGCAATTACACCCGGTGCTTTTTTGGCGTCTTCAACGTCAATGGATTTAATCTTGGCGTGAGCGTGGGGAGAGCGCAGGACATAACCGCGCGCTTGACCGGGGAAATTCATATCGTCAAGAAATTGCCCGGCACCCTTTAGCAACCGTGGATCCTCAAGACGTGTGACAGGCTGACCGATGCCAAATTGACCCATATTATCCTCCGGTTATTTTGGAATTTTTTATCGCCCACCAGATGCGTTCCGGCGTAGCGGGCATATCGAGATTGGTAACGCCCAGGGGCAGCAAGGCGTTGACGATGGCGTTCATGACACAGGGCATCGAGCCGACGGTGCCAGCTTCACCGCCCCCCTTGACCCCTAACGGGTTAGTGTTAGTAGGTACGATATTGTTGACTATTTCCATGGGGCAAAAATGCTGGGCCTTGGGCATGGCGTAATCCATGAATGAGCCTGTCAGCAGTTGGCCACTGTCGGGGTCATGGGTAATTTGTTCAAATAAAATTTGCCCGGCACCTTGGGCAATACCGCCTAAAATCTGTCCCTTCAAGAGGAGGGGATTGATTACAATTCCGCAATCATCGACCACCGTATATTTGACCAACTCAACTTTTCCCGTCACCGGATCAATTTCGACCTCACATACATGGCAGCCATTAGGATAATTCGCTACTGCGGCTTTATGGGTGCCGGTCTCATTAAGGCCCTGATCCATTCCCGGAGGCAGCTTGTCGTGAGCATAGGCGGCTTTGGCGATATCCTTGAACGTGAGCGATTTATCTGTCCCGGCGACGGCGAATATGCCTTCAGAAAACTCGATATCTGTTTTAGCCGCTTCCAGAATGTGGCTGGCGATGGCTTTGCCTTTGGAGATGATTTTATTGGCAGCGATCAAAACGGCGGAACTGCCCAAAGCGGATACCCGCGAACCCCCCGTGCCGGAGCCGTTCTTTACCCGCCCCGTATCGCCATCGACCACTTGTACATCATCAGGTGTAAGCCCGAGCGTCTCACAGACCATTTGGGTATACATGGTCTGGTGGCCCTGGCCATGATTGGTGGTGCCGGCATAGACCGTGATGGAACCGCTAGATTCCACCCGCAATTCGGTAAACTCGAATCCCGGAGGTCCGGCCCGGGCGACGGTATAGGCAATTCCTATACCGCGCATCTTGCCGTTCTCTTCAGATTGTTTCCGGCGGGCCTCGAAGCCGTCATAGTCGGAAGCGGCCAGGCCTTGTTCGAAAGTGGCTGAAAAATCGCCGCTATCGAAATTGAAGGTGAGGGCCGTCTGGTATGGTATGGCAGAGGCCGGAATCAAATTCCGCCGCCTGATCTCAGCCGGGTCGAGGCCGGTAATAATGGCGGCCTTGTCGACGATTCGTTCGATGATGTAAGCGGCTTCCGGTCGGCCGGCACCGCGGTAGGCCGCCGTCGGGTTAGTGTTGGTGAAAGCGCCGGTAACGCTGATATGGGCGGCGGGTATGGTGTAAACTCCCACGAGGCCGCTGATATGCATGACCGGTGGACCGGAGCCCATGGTGGCCAGGTAAGCCCCGAGATTGGCGGTTGTGTTGACCCTGATGGCCAGGAAATTGCCATCTGAATCTAGAGCCAGTTCGGCCTTGGTAATATTATCCCGCCCGTGATTGTCGCTAATATGTGCTTCGCTGCGGTCAGACATCCATTTGACGGGCCGGCCCAGCAGGCGCGACGCCCAGGCTGTCAAGGCGTATTCCGGGTAAAAAGAACCTTTCATGCCGAAACTGCCGCCGACATCGTTGACGATGACCCTGAACTTGGCGGGGGAATCCTTGAATATAACTTTGGCCAGTTGGGTACGCAGTCCAAAGGCGCTTTGATTGCTAGCATAAATCGTATGGAAGTCTGCCCTGGCGTCGTAGTCAGCCAATAGGCCCCGGGCTTCAAGCGAATTGGCGGAAACCCGGGAAATCAAGAACTCCTCCATAGCTATTTTATCAGCCTTGGTGAAGGCGGCATCTGTGTCCGTGCCGTTGCCTAATTCATAGCGGTAGGAAATATTTTCCGGGCAATCAGGCCAGACCTGCGCTGAGCCCGGGCGAGTGGCGTCACGCGTGGAGGCAATTACCGGTAGGGGCTCGTAGTCTACGGCAACAAGTTCAGCGGCGTCTCTTGCCTGAGACAGGGTTTCGGCGACAACAAAGGCGATGCCATCACCGACGAAGCGGGCGACGTCAGACGTTAGCGGATAGCGATCCGGGGCGTAGACTTTATCAGGGCCGAAATTAGGCACCCCTGGAATGATGCTCGGCAAAGCGCCCAGACCGGCTTCCTTATAGTCCGCCAAGGTCAATACCAGCAGAACACCAGGTGCATTTTTAGCCGCCGTGGTATCGATCTTGTTGATCCGTGCATGGGCGTGAGGAGAGCGTACGACGCAGGCGTGAGTTAGCCCAGGCAGTACGATATCATCGACATATCGGCCATGACCTTTCAAAAATTTGGGATCTTCCGTCCGCCGGACGGGCTGACTGAGGCCGAACTTCCCCATCTAGGTCCCCCTAATTCTAATTTTTAGTTGGTCAAAATATAAAGGGTATCATCCCTTTATCAAGACATCAGAACGACGTCTGTCATTGCGGCCTATCCCAGGGTTTGGTTGGTGGTTTTTTTGTTATCAGCGGCCGATCACGGTCCGGCTTGAGTTTCACCGTGTTGGGAAAGATTGATTGTCCATGGCGACGCTCTTCGAGGTTAATCGCGTTCGGATCGTTTGGTCCGAATCGTCCAGCACCATCGAAAAGCGGCACTGATTTCCGCCGGAACGGAACCACCAGGATCATGCCAGCCAGGAAACCGCCGATGTGGGCCCACCAAGCGGTGTTGCTTTCTTCACCCGACGAAAGACTTAAAAATTGCAACCCGATCCATCCGCCGAGAACAATAATGGCCGGTAGCCGAAGCGGGATTATATTCATGAACAGAACCAGCAGACGCGCCCTTGGATGCAGCACAAGATAACCCCCGAGTACGCCTGATATGGCACCGCTGGCACCCACCAGGGGTACGGCGGAACTAGGTTCCATGACTGCGTGAGACAGGCTGGCAAGGATACCGCAGATCAGATAGAAAATTATGTATCGGAAATGTCCCATGGAATCTTCGACATTGTCGCCGAAAACCCAAAGAAACAGCATATTGAAGATCAAATGCATCCAGCCGCCGTGAAGAAAAATGCTGCTCAGTAAGGTAATCGTGGGGGGGAACAGAACCAGATCCGAGCTCAATTCTCGGCTGCCGAACAGCACAGCCGGAATTATGCCCAGGCCTAATATGGCTTTTCCTTGTTCCGTGCCCAAAGATTGCTGCCATAAAAATACGGCGACGCAGGCAACGATCATCCCTACCGTCACATACTGAAAAGAGATGCTTGTTAGATCGTTATCGTCTTTGATGGGCAGTAGCGCCATTCGTTAGAGTCCTATATCCCGGGTTCTAAATCGTAGCAGCTGGTTTGCTGCGCTACTTCAATGACTTGGCCCAGGATATCATCGATCATGGGAGTTGCCGTTCCTGTCAACCGTCCCATTTCGGCTACTGCACCCACCAGGGCGTCGATCTCCATGGGGCGGCCCCGCTCCAAATCCTGAAGCATAGAGGTTTTGTGGGCGCCAACGGCTTTGGCACCTTCTATCCGTTGATCGACATCGATAGCGAATTTAACACCCAGTTTTTCACCTATTTCCTGCGCTTCAACCATCATAGCGCGGATGATGGCATAGGTCTCTGAATTCTGGCACAAATCTTCGAGAGTTGCGCCGGTCAGTGCGCTCATTGGGTTGAGACTCAGATTGCCCCATAACTTAACCCACAGTTCATCACGGATTCTCGTCCGCACCGGCGCGCGGAGGCCAGCCCTTACCATTTCCTGCGCCAGCGCCTGGACGCGTTCAGTTTTCTTACCGCTCGGTTCTCCCAGGCTGAACCGGTTACCTTCGATATGCTGAACGATGCCAGGCTCAGAGACTTCTGCTGCCGGATAGACGATACAACCGATAATCCTTTCCGGACCGATATGCTCCCATTGCTTACCGCCGGGGTCAACGGTATTCAAACGCTTGTCCCGATATGGGCCATCCAGACTATAAAAATACCACCAGGGAACGCCATTGACCGCCCAGACGACGGCCGTGTCAGGCCCCAGAAGAGGCCGAATATCCTCGACGATACCCGGCACGGAATGGGCTTTGAGGGTAATAATTACATAATCCTGGGGTCCGATTTCCGCTGGATTGTCCCTCGCAGCTGGTCGGGTGACGAACTCTTTATCACCTTTTATCAACGTCAACCCATTGGTTTGCATAGCTTCAAGATGTGGACCACGAGCAATTAGAGTAACGTTGGAACCGGCCAGAGCCAATTCGGCGCCCAGCAGTCCGCCGATAGCGCCCGCACCATAGATACAAATTTTCATAAGCAAAACCTATCCAATAAGATCACATTTGGACAGGGCAATCGTATTTTTTAAGATGCGCTCAAAAATGCCTATTGGGAAAGGGCGGTCGCTTTCTTTGACCTTGTCTGGTTTGACGACATTTTCGGGTGCGCGCGCAAGGTCAAATCATTGGGAACCGCATTGAGAACAACTCATCAAATGGTCATCGCGGGATTGCCCGACCTCTTACGTCAATTCTTGGCTTGTGAAAACGTTTGAATACAGGCATTTTCAGTTCGGAAATAGAAACTTCAGGACAGTTTAATGAGTGGAATGATCTATTCTTACATGGGGGTCTGGCCGGAAATTGCTGATGATGCCTTTATCGCGCCGAACGCTGCAATTATCGGCGATGTCAAGATCGGTTCCGGTTCCAGTATTTGGTTCGGATGCGTACTCAGGGGTGATGCAACGGGTATCGTGATTGGTAAGAACAGCAATCTCCAGGATCATACGGTTGTGCACGGCACCGAAGGTGCACCGAAAATAATGATCGGTGACGATGTGTTGGTTGGGCATCGGGCAATCATCCATGGCGCCAATTTGGAGACCTTCAGTTTTGTCGGCATGGCGGCGACTATACTGGATGATGTCGTCGTTGAAGGCGGCGGCATGGTGGCGGCTGGCGCCATGGTAACGCCCGGTAAGCGCATTAAGAAAGGTGAAGTTTGGGGTGGAACCCCGGCAAAATACATGCGCCAAATGAAGCAATCTGAAATCGATCAATTGCCCCATGGGACGGAAAACTACCGTCGCTTGGGATCGGAGTATATTGATATGTTGAGAGAATTAGAGGGCAATAATTGATAAATGCGGAATAGTCCGGTTCATTTATCTAATTTCCGTGTTATTTTATAAATTGAAGCCGTTCGTAACCTATTAACGAATTTCGGTCATTGTCTGCCACAATTGTGTTATCTAGGGAAAATTGGGTCTTTGAGGGGTCGATAAGGGATAAAAGCACCATGAGGGATACTGAAACTTCGCACATGACCAAAAGCGTAGCAGATTTTGCACGCAAATTGGGACCGGAAAAACTATTGGCTATAGTCGCCGTTACCGCCTTGCTGGCTGGTTGTTCTTCTGTGCCGGACGCCGTAAATCCGGTCGAATGGTATAAAGGCGTGCGCGATGCAATTACCGGCGATGAAAAAGCGCCAGAAGAAAACACATCGGTTTCGCAGGAAAAACAGGATGAAGCGCCCAATAATTTGGTAACCGACCGGAATAAACCGGCTCCTGGCGCTAACGAGGAATTTCCAAAACTTTCATCTGTTCCGGAACGCCCCAAAACCTCTAGTGCCGAAGAACGGGAGGAAGTAAAGGAAGGGCTGGTTGCCGACCGCGAAGGCGCCAAGCGTTATTCCAGGGATGTCATCCGCCGCCAAGGTGAAGCGTCAAACCCGCTGGCACCGGCACCGAAGCCAGTCGCTAAGGTCGCGACCCAGCCCGCACCCAAACCAATGGTCAAGCCCGCCATGACGCCGGCGCTGAAATTATCCCCCCCACCGCAGCCGATGTCGAATAACATGCCAGATCGTACGCCGTCAGGCCAACTTCTTGCTGTCATGTCCCCACAACCTAAAGTCAGTATTCCGAGAGTTAATCCAAATCCGCCCCAATTAGGGATCGTTCCGGGATATGTATCCGTAACAGGAGGAAGTCAGGAGGCGACGGTCGTTATATCCGGCGCTGGAACTCAGACCTATCCGGGGCGACGTGAGAGAATCGTGCGTTCTCCGCGGCGCAGCGCCACCAGTAATTTGCCCGGCGTGAAATCACTTTCTGAGTTTAATCCGGCGCAAGTCAACGGTTCCTATCAAGTGGCGACGATAATTTTTGGTAATGGCTCAGCAAAAGTCAGAAGCCGCGCCAGAAAAGTGCTGCGGCAGGTGATAGCCCAGTATAAGAAAACCGGCGGTACCATCAGGGTTGTCGGGCATGCCAGCCACCGAACCCAACTGCTGGATATTGTTCGCCATAAAATGGCGAATTTCAAAGTTTCCGTGGCTCGGGCCGATGCTGTTGCTAAAGAACTGGTCCGATTAGGCGCCAGGTCGAATAACCTTTATGTCGGCGCTGTTTCTGATTTCCAGCCTAAATACCGGGAGCATATGCCAACCGGAGAGGCCGGTAACAGAAGGACAGATATTTATATCGATTTTTAGTCTTTTCGGTAGTACAACACCGAATCAAGATTTTTTTATCGATTTCCTGGCGTTTCGGCGCTACACCATCGTTTAAAGATTTGTCGAGGACCGGTTTCCTGCGGGAGACCGGGACCTTTTTTAATTTTTTGTAATTAGGTCCAAAGGTTATTGAGCAATGGAACAGGAATTCCATAGAATCAAGCGCTTACCGCCGTATGTGTTCAATGAAGTCAATGAGATGAAAGCGCGCGCCCGGGCCGCCGGCGCAGATATTATTGATTTCGGCATGGGTAATCCCGATTCGGCCACCCCACCGCATATTGTCGAAAAGATGGTTGAAACCGTGAACGACCCGCGCACCCACCGTTATTCGGCATCGCGTGGCATTCCCGGTCTGCGAAAAGCGTTCGCTGCTTACTATCAAAATCGATTCAATGTGGAAATCGATCCGGATCGGGAAGCTATCGTTACGCTGGGATCAAAAGAGGGCTTGGCCAATTTGGCGTCAGCGATCACCAGTCCCGGCGACGTTATTTTGGTACCCAATCCCAGCTATCCCATCCATCAATTCGGTTTCATCATTGCCGGTGCGGCTGTGCGAAATGTCCCCGTAGCGCCGGACCAGGAATACATGGACGCCTTGGAAAAGGCCGTTATTCATAGTGTGCCAAAACCGACCGCTGTTGTATTGAACTACCCGAATAATCCAACTGCCATGGTGGCGGATCTGGATTTTTATGGCCAGGTGGTTGATTTTTGCAAGTATCACGACATTTATATTTTGTCCGACTTGGCTTATTCGGAGATTTTTTTTGACAACGACCCGCCACCGTCAATTCTGGAGGTACCGGGAGCGCGCGATATTGCCGTTGAGTTCACTTCGATGAGCAAAACCTATTCCATGCCAGGCTGGCGGATCGGGTATGCTGCCGGTAACGGTCATCTTATCGCTGCCCTTGCCCGCATTAAATCCTATCTTGATTATGGCGCTTTCACACCCATTCAAGTGGCTTCGACGGCCGCCCTCAATGGACCGCAGGACTGCGTTGATGACATCCGGGCTCTATATAAAAAACGCCGGGATGTTCTAATTGAAAGCTTTGCCGGCGCCGGTTGGGATGTGCCCAGCCCGCCGGCAACCATGTTTGCCTGGGCGCCAATTCCACCCACCTTTGAACATTTGGGTTCAGTGGAGTTCTCGAAGCTGATTTTACGTGAAGCGGAAGTTGCCGTATCGCCTGGCGTGGCCTTCGGAGAGCATGGTGATGGTCATGTGCGTATCTCGCTGGTAGAAAATGGTCAGCGTATCCGCCAGGCAGCGCGCAATATCAAAAGTTTCTTAGCCTCCTATGACAAAGTGTTGGAAGAATTCGAACCTCAGAGGGCGAGCGTATCGTGAGAGACTTATTGAGAGTAGGGATGGCGGGGCTCGGTACCGTCGGGGCCGGTACGATCAAGCTGCTGGCGGACCAGGCGGACCTCCTGAAGATTCGCAGCGGCAAGGAAATTCGTGTCACCGCCGTATCCGCGCGCGACCGCAACAAGGACCGCGGCATCAATTTAGATGGTTTGGCGTGGAATGACAATGCGGCCGATCTGGCCGCCGATCCAAATGTTGATGTGGTC
>PBQI01000062.1 GCA_002725625.1 Rhodospirillaceae bacterium
ATATTGTAGCTCTTTTCAAAACAAGTATACCGCGAAAAGCATTGATAGGATTGGTTCTATGAAAAGAGTCGGGTAATATGAACGCATCCTCAACGATCCGCCCTTCGCCCAAGTCGAAGAGGCTGAAAACGGAGAGGGGGCAAGTTGCCAAAGCCAGAAAATTCGAACCAGACGTTGTCATATGTGATCATCATATGCCGGCATCGGACGGGCTGCATTTCATTAAAAAAGTGCGATCCGGTACCAATGGCATACGACGGGAACTCGCCATTATTATGTTGACCGGTGACCAGGATGAAGCCGTGTTTCGCTCGGCGATTGCTTTGGATGTCGACGCCTTTATGTCAAAGCCTTCCAGCAAGGAAGCGCTGACCAAGAAAATTCAGCGATGTTTTGAAAGCCCTCAAACCGCGGAGGATCCGGATAAATATTCTTTCGTTAAATTGTCCGGTGCAGCCGATCTTTGCTCCCAAGCGCAATTCGATCCGGCAAGCATGGTCAAGAAAACGATAGATCAGATTAAAATCAGCAAGATATTAGCCTGCGATCTGATGTCTAAAGATGGTTTTTTGCTTCTCACCGCCGGCCAGAAAATCACTAATTGTGTATTAGCGCGAACGCAGGGTCTAGCCAAAATGAGCAGCATAAATGACGTCGCAGTATTCAAGTAACCCTCGATTACCGGTTTGAATCACACCACCAGAAAGGCGTTGCAGGCGATAGCGCAATGGCCGTAGGCGTTGTTGAACTCTGCTTCAACGGTGTCGCGTATTTTTTCGAAAGCGGGTGACAAAACGCGGTTACCGGCAAATGAAACCTCGGTAATAATCGTCGCCATTTGAGGCCCGAGACCCCGATTGCGCGGGGTATCTTCTTCCCGGTTGCTCATGGTGCTATTGAATATACCCCGTTCCATGAAGTCAGAGTTTTCACGGATTATTTTAGGTAGGGTGTTTTTCGCCTGTAGCAGAAAAGGCTTTGCATTCCGTTCTTCGGCCGAATAGTCGAGTTCGTCGTAAAAGGCTGATTTTATGTCTTCCAACTTAGGCTGGTCGGCCATGCTGAAAAACATCAGTTCGCCAAGCCCCAGCATCCAGGTCAGCTTGAAATGATCGAGATCAGTTTGCGGAATATCGCCGATATCAAAATTATTGTTGAGACGATACAGTTCCGCATATATGCGGGTCAATGCCAGTTCGCCTAATTCGTCGAACATTTCCACCATACCCTGGACCATCTTCTTGCAGTCGGTCTCTATTTTGCCGCCATAATCGTGACGGGTGATATCGTGATCGTCCAAGGGCAGGCCTTTCAATATAGGGGCAGGTGGAAATTGGGTTTAATTGTTGGAGCGGGTGAAGGGAATCGAACCCTCTCCTAAAGCTTGGGAAGCTTTCGTTCTACCATTGAACTACACCCGCAAATTTTTCTCTCTGGATTACAGTAGAAATTATGAACGCAGAAAGTTCTTACCCTTTTATTGTTAATACTTTATCCGCTTTTTTCAACCTTTGTCGGCATCGCCTTCTTTGAAGCAGTCAATGGCGTGGTTAAATCCTTTTTGTTTTTTTCAGAATGATCAAAATATGTAATGATAGAAGTTGCGAAATATTTGCAATCAGATTAAAGAGCCCTTGGTTAAATGAAAGTGGACGGGTGGATGGAACTGGTTTCAGAAGAATATCAAATTTATGCCGATATGTCCCAATTATCTTGGTTGCCGCTATCGGCATCCTGTTTTCTATTGGTGCCTTTGCATTTATAAACGGCTTAGAATTCAAACGCGCAGAAGATTCTTTTCACCGTCAGGCTTCGGATAGGATAATCACCGTTCAGGAACCTATAAATTCCGAGTTGACGGTTATCGTTTTTTCGGCGAAAGATTCCCCTACTGAAATGGTAGGGGGGGGTATCGAAACTGTTCTGCTCAAATACTGATCAACCAATGATGTCCGTCTGGACGCTATGCGCTTTGCCGCGGGATAATATATTCATAAATACCAACCTCCCACCCAATTGCAAAAATTAGTAATTTGGTATTATAGATTTTTCACAATATTGGATGCGCCAGAGTTCAAGTTCAACCAACCAGGAATAGCTTTCTAAGGAAAAATGCCCGACGACATTGCAACGGCTCCGAAATTAGCCCCGCGGAAATTCCAAAATCCTGACATCACTGCGGATGGATTGCCGCGTGCTGTTGTTGCGCTGACTCACCTCAAGACCTTGTGGTTCAACACAGGCACACTATGCAATCTCACCTGTGAAAATTGCTATATCGAATCCAGTCCGGAGAATGACCGGCTGGTGTATTTGAGCGAAGCGGAAGTTCGTCAATACCTTGGTGAAATCAAAAATGATGTTCTGGGTGTGGAGGAAATTGGGTTTACCGGTGGCGAGCCTTTTATGAATCCAGAAATTATCGGCATGATTGAGGCCTGTCTGGAAAAAGGGTTCAAGGTTTTGATTCTGACCAATGCCATGAAGCCGTTACACCACAAACGGGACGATCTGGCGAAGCTTAATTCAATTTACGGGGAGCGGCTCCGTCTGCGTGTCTCGATTGATCATCATACCAAATTCCGTCACGAACAGCTGCGAGGATCGGGTAGTTGGTCGCCCATGATCGAAGATCTCAAATGGCTGTCCGAAAACAGCATGAACATTGCTGCCGCCGGTCGTACCTGCTGGATTGAAGACGATCACCCTGAACGGTCTGCCTATGCGGCGCTTTTTGCCTCTGAAGGCATACAGATTGATGCCCATGATCCAATGGCTTTGGTGTTGTTTCCGGAGATGGATGAACGGCTTGATGTTCCCGAGATTACCACATCGTGCTGGGATATATTGGGCGTGGCGCCCGATTCAATGATGTGCGCGACTTCGCGCATGGTGATCAAACGAAAAGGCGCTGCCCGGCCGGTTGTCGCGCCTTGTACGCTCATTCCTTATGATCCACAGTTCGAGATGGGCCACAATTTAATGGATGCGGCGACGTCCGTGAAGCTCAACCATCCCCATTGCGCCCGTTTCTGCGTATTGGGTGGTGGTTCCTGCAGCGTCACAGATTAACCCTCCAACCGACACGACATTGCCTTATTGTGCCCTTAGCGCGCCCCAATTCCTTGTCACATTTCCCTTTTAATTTTTAGGGTAATGATATGGAAAAACGGGGATTTATCTCATGAAAAAAATACTGGTGGCCGGTATTCTGGCCGTTCAAACATCGGTTTTGTCCGCTTGTGGCGCGACCTTCGATTTCGACGCCTTGCGGCGGAAAGAATTCGGCAATGGCAATCAAGCCGGTCCGTTCTCGACTGCTCTAAGCTCGGCCTATAAGAATTTTGCCCTCCACGAAGTTGAGGAAATGTACGACTGGATTGATGCCGCCTATTTCGGTAAAAAAGCTAATTTGGCAGCCGCCGGCATGGTGGTGGAACTGGAAAAGCCGGCTGACTGGTGGCTGACCGATGATCAAGCGAGGCTATTGTCCGGTGCTCGCAAAAGACTGATGGCGGTGCTCGACAGCAAAAGCAAAACACTCCTGCCGCATTTGGCCGCCAACGCGCAGATCGGTTTTGACTGCTGGATGGAGCAGCTGGAGGAAAACTGGCAGATTGAACATATTGCCGATTGTCGCAATCGGTTTATCGCTGCCGTTGAACAGCTGGAAGATTTGCAATCGGTGGTCGGAAGAAACTATTCGATTGCCGTGCCTAGTGGCGACTTGGTCGCCGTCGTGAAAGCGGCGACGGCTGTTTCTGAGCTGCCGGAAACCAATAGCTTCACACTTTATTTTTCCTTCGATAAAACTGCGATTAATGTGGCAAGCCATCAAGCCATCGATCAAGTGGTTAAGGCCTACCGATCAGGCGTGCCGGTAACGATTTCGCTGACGGGTCATACCGATCGGGCGGGTCCTCAGCCCTATAATTTCAAACTTTCCCGCCGCCGGGCCGAAGCTGTTCGCAAAATGTTGATTGAGAAAGGTGTACCGGTCCAGATGATCACCACTCAGGCGTTTGGCGAAGGTCGGCCGCACATATCGACGGCAGACGGTGTTCGCGATGAGAAAAACCGCAGAGTCGAGATCATAGTTGGTCCAGCGTCGAGCCTGTAACACCAGCAAATAGCCACAGCAAAGGGATGCCAATCATCTTAGAATCGAGACGATTATGATCAGCGGATGTGAAGAATGCAGCAGTCGGGTCCAAACTTCGAAGGTGTCTACGGTGTAACGACGAATCCGATGCGGTTGGCTTATATGATGGGTACGATCTGGCTGCTTTCACAGGAAACCAAAAGCCGGCCTCTGAATGTTCTCGAGGTTGGCAGTTGGTGCGGTTCGTTGGCGCTGACCTGGAGGCTGGCGCCCGAACTGTACAATGGGGGAAAGGGGAAATTGACTTGCATTGATGTTCGGGCGCTATTTATCGATTTAGGTGCCAACACCAATGAGGTGAGCAAGGAAATGGATAGCGCTTTAGCCGACGAAGAACCGTTCAAAGTTTTTCAGCATAATGTTCAATTTTTTTCGAGGTGAAGTTGAAATGGAGATTCTGCGCGGTTGTTCACGCGACGCCTTACCCAATCTGCCAAAAAATAATTTTGACCTTATTTATCCTGATGGTGACCACAGCTATCATGGAGTTTCTGTAGATATTGATAATTGCTGTTCGTTGGTCAGGGACGGGGGTATCTTGTGTGGCGATGACTTGGAAATACAAGCCATCACTGCGATGCTTCGTTTGCGTTAAGTCAACAAAATTTGGACCGTGCCTTTGACCAGGGCATACAGACCTACTTTCATCCCGGAGTAACTGTAGCGGTTGGTGAATATTTTGGCCCGGTATCTTTTTGGTTTGTATTTTAGGCGATGCAAAAAAGCGGAAGTCGCTGGATTTCAGTTGGCCTTGAAGGAATGCCTGCACACATACTAAACCACTTGCCAGCTAAAAGTCTCTTTGGTTTGAAGGCGCTGCTCATGGAGCATGGCTTGATTTGATAAAACTCAGTCAGTTGTCTAGTGACCTGCGCCTGTGCTAGATAGCTTTAGGCATTATAATGAGCAGCTGGCGATGTACTCGGAAGTTACCAAGAAAATAAAAATATCGGTCGATCCGACATTTTTGGACGATCAGTCCGATCCCACCGATTTTCACTTTGTGTGGGCCTATCACATCAGGATTGAAAATCAGGGTGAGCAAACCGTTCAATTGTTGCGGCGGCATTGGCATATCACGGATTCTAATGGTCAAGTACAGGAAGTAAGGGGCGATGGCGTGGTCGGTGAACAACCAGTACTGCAGCCCGGTGAGGCCTATGAATATACCAGCGGAACGCCCCTTTCGACGCCCTCGGGCATTATGGTTGGTTCCTATCAAATGAAGGGTTCGGCCGGCGAGACATTCAATGTTTCAGTACCGGCATTTTCGCTGGATTCTCCCCATGACCTAAAACTCGTAAATTAGCGCAATTATCCGTTTTTACGTCTTCGGACTGGCGGAAGCGGAAAAAATCGCTATTTTATGGCCGGTCTCGTTTGAGATCGTTGTTTTATTCCCGGAAAGGACAAGAAAGTGACCACAGATAATCCTGAAAGCGTCGGCAAGAACGACCGTCCAAGCCGCGAAGAAGCGGAGGAAGCCGTCCGCGTATTGTTGCGCTGGACCGGCGACGATGTAAACCGGCCCGGACTGAAGGGAACCCCGGATCGCGTGGTGCGGGCATATGACGAATATTTTTCCGGTTATGGCGACGATCCCTATAAAATTCTCGGCCGGACTTTCGACGAAACTGATGGCTACGATGAAATGGTTGTGTTGAAGGATATTCCTTTCTCTTCCCACTGTGAGCACCATATCGCGCCCATCCTCGGCAAGGTGCATATCGCCTATTTGCCCAAGGTGCGGGTAGTCGGTATCAGCAAGCTGGCCCGTTTGGTGGAAAGTTTCGCCCGCCGTCTTCAGATACAAGAAAAAATGACGGCTCAGATCGCCAACACTTTGCAAGAAGTGCTTGATCCGGTCGGTGTCGCCGTCGTCGTTGAAGCCGTACATGAATGTATGACCACAAGGGGAATCGATAAACCGGGGGTCAATATGGTGACCAGCCGTATGCTCGGCGCTTTCCGCGAAAGTTCACCGACCCGCCGTGAGTTCTTGGCGATGATTGACAATCCCAATTAATGTTACCGATAATCTATGTGCAAGGACTGTACTAGGGGGGTACCTGAGATTTTTTTCTGGCCAGAAATTTTATCGGGATTTGATTTAGGGAGGGGCGCGTAGCCAATCCGTTGTGATCGACTTCCGGCCTATTTTTCTAATACTTGGTTTTCTGCTGACCACTTTGGCGGTGGTGATGGTAGTACCGGCCGCCGCGGACGTTATCCTCGGCAATCCTGACTGGCAGGTCTTTGCTGTCGCCGCCGGGGTGACGCTTTTTATTGGCGTGTCGTTGGCTTTGACGAGCCGGGCAGGTGGCGCCAATCTGTCGGTACGCCAGGCCTTTATACTGACGACGCTGAGTTGGATTGTCTTAACGGCATTTGCCGCGTTGCCGTTTGCTTTTTCCCAGTTGGACCTCAGCGTCACGGACGCTTTTTTTGAAGCCATGTCAGGTATCACCACGACCGGAGCGACGGTGATCGTCAATCTCGATTCAGCACCGCCGGGGTTGCTGTTGTGGCGGGCTTTGCTGCAGTGGCTAGGCGGTATCGGCATCATTGTTATGGCGTTGGCGGTTATGCCCCTGCTGCGGGTTGGCGGCATGCAGCTCTTTCGCATGGAATCCTCTGACCAGTCGGAAAAAGCGCTACCGCGCGCGGCACAAGTGGCGACTGTGATCGGCGGAATATATTTTGCTTTGACGGCGATTTGGGCTGCAGCCCTGTGGTTCGCCGGGATGAGCGGTTTCGACGCCATTGCCCATGCCATGACAACCATCGCCACCGGCGGTTATTCCACCTATGACGGCTCGATCGGACATTTCGATAGTGCCCTGATCGACGCCATTGTTACTTTGGGTATGATCGTCGGCAGTCTACCCTTCTTGCTTTATCTGGTGGCCCTACAGGGCAAGCCAGGGGCGCTATTTCGAGACAGCCAGGTGCAATGGTTTCTGACCGTTGTCGCGGTGATTATTGTTGTCACCGCTGGATGGCTTTGGCTGCGTAACGGGTTGGAGCCGCTGCAGGCGCTGCGTTTCTCGAGCTTTAATATTGTGTCGATCATGACCGGTACGGGCTATGCCACCGACGGCTTCGATAAATGGGGCAGCTTTGCCATTCCGTTGTTCTTCTTTGTCATGTTTATCGGCGGCTGTGCCGGTTCAACCACCTGCGGTATCAAGATATTCCGTTTTCAAGTGCTCTACGCTGCGGCCAAAACCCAGTTCCAGAACCTGGCTCAACCCCACGGCGTGTTCATTCCCTATTACAATCGTGATCCCATCCCGGAAGAGGTTATCAGCTCCGTCCTCAGCTTTTTCTTTGTCTTCCTGGCGACCTTTGTCGCTTTGGCAATTGCTCTGGCTTTCCTGGGCTTGGACTTCATCACCAGCATTTCCGCAGCGGCATCAGCAATTTCCAATGTCGGCCCCGGGCTGGGACCGATCATCGGGCCTGAAGGTAACTACACGTCACTGCCGGACGCCGCTAAATGGATATTATCCATCGGTATGCTATTGGGCAGATTGGAGCTGTTCACGGTTATGGTGCTGTTTACCCGCGCCTTCTGGAGAGCCTAAATGGCGGTTTTTTTGACTCCCGTCGAAATGCTTGAAAAGTTGGTCAGCTTCGACACGGTCTCCGCTCATTCCAACAAAGCCATGATGGATTTCATCGCTGATTATCTGGCGGGCCATGGTATCCAAGCGAAACTGGCGCCCAATGATACCGGCGAAAAGGCTGATCTAATCGCCACGATAGGCCCCAGTATCAAAGGTGGTATTGTATTGTCCGGCCACAGTGACGTGGTGCCCGTAGAAGGCCAGGACTGGGACAGCGATCCTTTTGAGATGGTTGAAAAGGATGGGCGGCTGTATGGGCGGGGTACATCCGACATGAAAGGATTTATCGCGGTTGCCCTGGCCTTGGCCCCCGAATTCAAGGCCAGGAATTTGAAAAAGCCCCTGCATCTGGTCTTCAGTTATGACGAGGAATTAGGCTGCATCGGCGCCCCTGCTTTGGTGGCCCGTCTGGTGCGGGACGTGCCCATGCCGCTGGCGGCAATCATCGGTGAACCGACTGATATGAAACTGGCCAACGCTCACAAAGGGGTAACGGTTTTTGAGACCAAGGTTTCGGGCAAGCCGGTCCATTCCTCCCAAACCCAAGCCGGCGTAAATGCCATCACCGCCGCGGCACAATGTATTTCCCGTCTATCGGCCATTGCCGAAGAGTTTAAAACTTCAGCTTCGGCCGATGAGAAATTCGAGCCGCCTTACTCGACCATAAGTATCGGCACCATAGAAGGCGGCACAGCGCTTAATATCGTTGCTGGTGAATGCTGCGTTGTCTGGGATTGCCGGTCGATCCAAGATGGTGATAGCGATCTGGCGTTGAAACAGTTCGAAGAACACTGCCGCGCAAGCATTCTCCCCGCCATGCAGGCCGTGGCGACGGAATCCTATATCACAACGGAAAAAATGGTTTCGGCGCCGCCCCTGGTTCCCAGCGAAGACAACCCGGGAGAAGCCCTAGTTAAAAGATTGACCGGCCAGAATAGGGCCGAAGTAATTTCCTTCGCGACCGAAGCTGGAATTTTTGAACAGTCGGAAATCCCGGCAGTAATCTGCGGTCCCGGCAGTATCGCTCAGGCCCATCAGGCCAACGAATTCATTGAACTGAACCAGATGGATATATGCGCCGATTTTCTTCGCAAATTGGCCGGATGGGCGATTGAACCGTGATCAGAATTCAACGCTTCATCTCTGCACATTTGATTTTCGTAAAGGATAATTCCATACACTTAACCTATCATATTAAACATCAGAGGCGTCCATTGGACTCCCAATCTGGCGTTCCCGAGGCTGGCCTCTGTGAACATCGAGAGATGTTCCCCTCTCGAAGAATCTCCCTCTAAACTCGCCGTTCCTTCGTGGGTCAATTTTTGTTTTCGGGAGTCGAATCCGGAGTTTTTAAAGGCTATCGGGTCGGCTAAACTCCTGTCGCGTGATTTTATATGGTGAGACTATTTAATGAATATCGATGAAAAGATGAATGGCTACCTTGAGGATTATGAGGTTGGCCGGACCTATATATTGGGGGAGTTTTCGGTGGACGAGTGCGAAATAATTGAATTTGCCGAAAAATTCGATCCGCAACCCTTTCACGTCAATCCCATAGCCGCCAAGGGCACTCAGTTCGGCGGTGTCATTGCCAGCGGGTATCACGTGTTGTCGATGGCTATGCGGCTCTTGGTGGATCGCTTTATATCGCCGAAGTCCAGCATCGTATCGCCTGGACTCGACGAAATCCGATGGCACCAGCCGACCCGCCCCGGCGACCGTTTACGTTGCCAGGTGACGGTGACCAGTATGCGGCCATCAAAAAGCAAACCGGATCGAGGTATTTTGTATGATCTCGTCGAACTGCATAACCAGGATGGTGATTTGGTTTTGAGTTACAAATCGATGGGCATGTATTATCGCAATCCGGAAGTCACGGTCGCCGTTAAATAATTTGATTCAAATATTCACCTTGTTGCGGTAGCGATCAGGTCGGGCGCCCATATAGGTGAGACCGCTGGCGTTGACGCCCAGATTTACCATCAGTTTGGCCAGTTCAATAGCTGCCGTGTAGCCTTCCAACACCGGTACGTCCCAGCCCCGTTCCTTGAGCCCGTCCTTGATAAAGGGCATCAGCCAGAATGTCATGGAGCAACCCAGCGTAATGACCTCGGCGCCGTCCTCGATGATGGCAGCTTCGGCCTGATCGACGGCGCGCTCAACGGCGATGGAATAGCCGCCTTTTGCCGCTGCTTCGCACTGTGCGGTCAGGGTATCAGGATCGGTATCACCCGGTCTGGGCAGGCTGTAGCCGATATTGCGGATTGAGCGGCAGCGGTCCTGAAGTTGGTGGGTGCGAACCAGGTCGCGGTAATAGACATTGTGCACACCTTCAATATCGATGATGGAGAAGCTGTCGCCCAACAATATTGCTAAATACATCTGGGAAAAGGCGTTGGCTGTCACCACGACGCCACATTCGCGTCCGATCTCCCGGGACTCCAGAAAACCTGGTTCACCGCCTCCCAACAAAATCACGCCGTTATATTTTCCTGATTCGCAGGCCTCGCGCACCAGGGCAATCCGCGTTGTTGTGGCGTAGGCGAATTCCTCACGCGTTTCAACCGACCAGTTGCCGTAGAGTGGTTCGGTGCCGGGATGGAGATCCCAGTCAACATCTTCCAGATGGGGCAGGACAAATTCGCTATTCAGTAACCGTTGAATTTTTGGCGCATCGGCGGGTTCGGAATAGGCCGGCACGGTGAATTTATCCTGATCGGGCAGCCGGAACGGCGGGATTAGTATGAATTGGTATTTTGACATTGTACTGGTCTCCCCCTTGTTATTTTTTTGGTTTGTCCATAAAGCGCGCCAACTATAGCTGCAATTTTATATTTTATAATTCCAGTTCGGTTATTCGGCCAGCCAAATATGTTCAGTCTTCAAGCTTGCGAGTAACCCGCCGATATCTGTGTTCGCAGGGAGGCTGAGAAAATGAGAACTGCAGGTTCCACAATCGGAAGATCCGAATCCTGGGATGGGGATACCGGCCTGTCGATCCTTCAACACTTTGCCGATTGTGTGGCATTCCCTCCCTTCCGGCAGCGCGGCGGCGGCTAGAATATTACTTTTGCCGGTCACGTGATCGATATGCCAGTGGACCTTCTTTTCCCGGCGCAAATGCCGCGACAGCCGCGCCTTGATACCGCCGGGGCCATAGGCCGATCCGCTATAAAGATAAAGCCCCGAATCAAGGACCGCCCCAGAAAATTTTTTGATCGATAGCGGTAGCGGACTTTGCAGGTATAATACAAAAGTATAAGCGCCGGAAACGCCTGGTATTTCGCCGGAAATGGTAAGCCATGTCATGGAGGGATTTGACCTAAATCTTTACCGATTGGCAATAAAATTAAGTCATCCTTATAGAGCAATAATGCGCCATGTGCGCCCGTGGCATGCCCGGTAGTATATCAGTCAGATGTTAAGGTGGGTTTTGAAGGATATTGAGTGCCGTTACAGAGATGGCCAGGTGATCTTCCGGGAAGGTGACCAGAGCGCCACCGCGTTCGTGATTGTATCCGGCCAGGTGGAGCTTTCAAAAATAAGCGCCAACGGTCCGATCCGGCTCAGCATCCTTTCGCCCGGCGAAATTTTTGGTGAAATGGGCATCATTGATAAATCGGCGCGTAGCGTGACAGCGCAGGCCGTCGGTACTGTCGTACTCGACGTAATTGAGCGGGATGGGTTTTTGGCGTCCCTTAGTGAGCAGCCGGAAGTCGCCCTTACGGTGATCGGTAATTTGGCCGAACGTTTGCGCCATACCAACGATTTGATTTTCAATCCGCAGAACAATTATAGCTCGTCCACCTCTTTGACGGTCCAGACATCGCCGCCAAATGGCACCCCGGATGTGCAACGGCGGCGGGCGACGGTGTTTCAAAATCTGAGCTGGCGTGCTGTCGCCTTCGGTGCCGCCGGCAAGTCGTCACTCCTGCACGCATTGATGTCGTTGTTTCTGCCGCCGGCCAGTCAGCGAAAGCATATGGAATTCAGAGTTGCCAAACTGGCGGGCGATGAAGACGGGTCGCAAACGGAATTGTTGGTTCAATCGTTTGCCGGGCAGACGGATATCCGGGTCAAGGTTCTAAGCGAAAGTCTGCCGGTCGAAATGGAAGAGGAAAACGGCCGCTTTCTATCAACGGCCAATCTGGTGGCACGCCAACGGTTGCAGGGGGAAGACGCCGATCTTTTAATCTGTGGCAACGTCAATGAAATCGGCACGGTCATCCGGTTGCGGTTTGTTTCATTGTCCAACGACTCTGATCACCCCGGCGCTTTTCTGGTCACCGACCGGCTTGCCCTGCCGACCGGTTTTTCTGAAGATTTCGGTGAATTGCTGTTTGCTGTTTCCCTGGCGGCCACTGTTCCCCGTAACGAGGCGCACCGTCAATTGATCAAACCGATGCTGCTGCCTGCTCTGGAAGCCGCTCAGGAATCGGGGCAACAGCCGCCCCTGGAGCTCAACAACGCCGACCGGGCCACTATCCAGGTCTGTTACGGCAATGTCACCGCCCTGATCGGCTATTACGCCAGCGATCCAAACTGGTTAAGGCGGGCGGCTTTGGCCTATCAGGAGGCCATTGAAGGCATGACCAGAGAAGACGAACCCATCGGCTGGGGCAACACCCAGTTTCATCTCAGCCGGGTCCGTCAAACGCTTGGCGAGCGGGGCAGTGATCCCGAGATCATCGAAAATGCGTTGACCGGTTTTAAGGATGCCCTTGGGGTGTTCAACCAGCAGGAATTTCCCTGGGAATGGGCGGCCCTGCAGGCCCGTATCGGCAATGCCTATTACCGTCTGGATGCCATCAACGGCGATACGGATTTTCTGAAAGACGCCATTGCTGGATATCAGTCGGCTTTGCAGGTTTACACCAAAGCCGATGCACCATTGAAGTGGAGCGAGGTAAAAAACAATTTGGGACAGGCGCTGCAGGTTTGGGGTGACCTAGCCCGCAACCGGGAATTATTGGTGCGCGCCATTCAGGCCTGTCAGGAATCGCTGCAGGTGCGGTCACGGATTGAGACGCCGTTGCTCTGGGCTGCCAGTCAGAATAATCTGGGATCGGCGCTTTTCCTTTTAGGCCGGATGACGGAGGATTCAGAACACCTGGAAGGGGCCGCCGAAGCCTTCGGTAGAGCGCTGGAAATCTACTTGGCGTATGGCTCAGCCCGGCTCACCAAAGTAGCCGAGCGGAATATGTCCAAGGCGGAAAACCTGTTGCGTGCCCGGCTCGCCCGCCGGGTGGCCAAACTCTATTGGGAAGAAGAGCCGGGAGATGGACAGGCCGGACAAGCCCGCCGCAAAACAACTTTCCGGAAGGAAAACCTCGCCGATTTGGACTGATTCCATTAACATTAAGAAAGAGTATAAAATATGGTCAGGTATCCTGCACCTTGCTACAACCGGGATGAAACCATATCCCCGAACCGGCATTCGGCTTGGGTAAATTAAATTTAGGTGTTGGACCATGTCTGATCGCGCGGCGGTATTATTCGCAAATGATGCCTTTTATGTCGCTTTTTTAAGCAATGATTTTGAGACCATGGAAACCCTCTGGGCGCGGCAGGCGCCGGTCAGCTGCATTCATCCCGGCTGGCACCATTTGAAGGGCCGCGACCTGGTCATGGAAAGCTGGCGAGGCATTCTATCGAACCCGGAAGGGACGCCGTTTCAGCTCCGCAACGCGACAGCCAATGTCCACGGCGATATGGCGGTGGTTATCTGCTATGAAGTGTTTCAGGAAGCCTCTTTGGTGGCGACCAACGTGTTCGTTCGGGAAGACGGCCACTGGCGCGTCATGCACCACCAGTCTGGCGGTTCCCCACCGCCACCGCCCGGGGAAGAACCGGAAACTCCGGAGACGATTCAGTAGGCATAAGTCGGGACGGTTCCTGTTTGGCCCGGTGCGGCGGATGTCGCCAGAGGAGGTGCCGGAGAAAAGATTGCTTTTGGTGGGGATTTCAATGTCCGTTATTGAACTGGTTCTGTTGAAAAACTTTATTTTATGCGGATTTCCGGTGTCTGCTTTTTTGGCATAAGGGGACGTTTTTGATTCCGCTTTCGGCTGATGCCGTGGCGGGTCTTTTTTGTCTGTTTGTTTCTGTATTTCACTTGGTTCTCAGGCTGTATTCAGGATTGGCGGCGGTCGGCTGACATACTTGGCAAGCTTTCTTAGGTTCCGAGCGGTCGCGGTAAAAAGAACCTCATCGCGAACGCCGCTCAATCCACGCAGCCGGAACCGATCCAGTTTAAATATTCGTTTCATGTGGTGAAGGCCATTTCGACCTCCTTGCGGTTATCGCCGGATTGTTGATGGAGGCCATCGATAATTTGGGTGACCACATGGCTGACTCAGCCTAACTCGAGCAGTCGGGCGACGGCGCAATGGCCGGCATTGGGTTCGGCCACGGCCAACATTGGATCAACTGCTTCTTTCCGCCGCCAGGTCTCTCGCCGGGCTTCCTCGGAGGCCAGGAATTCGCTGAAATCAATAGGCTGGTTTTTAGTCCAAACGCCGCCAGGCTGCGAAAGTCGGGGATACCGGATTCGGTACTAATGCCGGCGCCCATAAAGATGGTGGCCCGGCGGCTCTCCACCAGCATTTCAGAAAAATTTATGATTCCATCCTGCATCGTCTTCCTGAAATAAAGGGGACACTCCCGTTTTCGAACAGGAACGTCCCCATATTCTGGAATTATCTTCCTTTATATATAAATATCTGCCAGGGTGACGCTTTCACCGAGCTCGACATTAACGGATTTCTTTTCACTGCCGGCTTCCACTACGATGGTGTAGGCGCCGCTGTTCTCGTCTAGGCGGTCAAACTTGAAATCACCGAAATAATCGGTGGTGGCTTCCGCGACGACTTGGGTGTCCTTCATCAGTCGTACCTTGGCGTCCTTGACGCAATCTTCAAAACCGTCTTTTTCGGTGGTCACGCTGCCGCCGATAAAGCATTTGTTATAAAGGTGCAGATTTTTGTAATAGACCCGGGGTTTGGCGTTGTATTCTGGGTGCAGGACTTCCAATCCTTCAACTTCGGCGATTTTAGCCATTTCTGTGTCGTCGACTTTTTTAGCCGTAATGGCAGCGGTAGCGCAGACAATGGCCGCCCGCGGTTCCTTCCAGCCTTCGTCCAGCAGATGGGCATCGAAAATCCAGTGCTGGGGCAATTGCAGGTCGTCATTCCACCAGATAGCTTTGTAAGGGCAGGATTCGACCAGTTGTTTCTGGCCCTTGGCTTTTTCCGGATCGATCAGGACAATACCGTCGGACCGTTTAGTGACCGCGCCGTTTTCCGCCGCTTTGATGCAGGGGGCATTATCGCAATGCTGGCACATGACGGGCAGATAGGCGACATCGATCATGGGGACGGCGCCACGCTCTTTCCGCATGATTTCAATCCAGCGGTGACCGTGCTTGGGCATTTCCGCGGTATAACCAGGAAATTCATTGCCGTGATATTCATCCTGACAGGCGAGTACGCACATGTTGCAGTTGGTGCAGTTCTCAATATCAATAATCAAATTCCATTTAGACATATTAATATAACTCCTAAGATGGCGCGCCTATTCGGCAGGGACCGCCACTTTTTCCATTTTCGGTGTTGTAGCGGCCGCTTCTGTCGTCTGATTCCAAGGTTCTATTTCCACCAGCGCCGTCGAATTGCCCATGGAATGGCCTTTTTTGATCTGCGATTTCATCGGTGTTAACAAGTTCAGGGTGCCGCCCAAGTCAGCGGATTTGCCCGGCGTACCAATGGGTTCATAGATGGCACACGATTCGTAGCCGTGCACGGAACCACGGGGCAGCCGTTGGGTGATCAGGGCGGCACAAATTACGGCGCCTTGGTCGTTATGTACCTTGACCAGATCGTGCATCTTAATGCCGCGTTCCTCGGCATCCTGTTCATTGATTCGGATGATCCAGTAATAGCGGTCATCCACCTTCACCCGGTGGTCTTTGATGTCATTGATATAGGTATCTTTGGCATCACCCTGAGAGTGGAAAGAAAAGCGCGGATGTGGTGTCAGCATACGCAGAGGATATTTTTCTTCCCGCTCGCCGCCGAACGGCGCGTTATAGCGCATCATGGGCGGGCGTTCTTTATCGTCCGGGTCGAAACGTTTCAGGCTTTCCGCTTCAAATTCGATCTTACCCGATTGGGTCTGAATGCCCCTGAGATATTCTTCTGAATAATCAGACGGCAACGGCATCGGTTCTGGCACGTCTTTCTTGCGGCCTTCATAGAACCAGTTCCAGGAGACTGGATCACGTAGTTCCGGTTTCTCCGCCGGAATAACGACATAGCCTTTGCGGATGAATTCTTTCCAGGAAACCACCTGCGGTATATCTGAGCCGTCAAAGATTCGTTTGGCCCAATCCAGTTCCGACATGCCTTCGGTAAAGTAGGCGCTGAGGCCCAGCCGTTCACAGATGCCCGAGAAAATCTGGTAGTCCGATTTCGATTCGCCCATTTTTTCGATCACCTGATGCTGGAAGGTGATAACCCGGTGATTGAGCTGGGTTTCACCGTGATAGGCATAGCCCCCCAGCGACGCCCATTCACTGATGTCCGGCCGTTCCAGGTTGGTGCAAGCCGGCAGGATGATGTCTGCGAATTTAGCTTCACCCTCAAACCAGATGGCTTGGCTGACCACGGTTTCCAGATTTTCCGACTGATACATTTTTACGTGCCGGTTGCAGTCGGCCATGGTGGAGAAAATAGAGCCGCCGATTTTGTAAAGCATCCTGACTGGTGAATAGCCCGGCTTGGGATAGGATATTTTGTTAAATTGAGCCTCAATGGTCTTGCCGTCCCAGGCGTAACCCGTTGCCTTACCCTCTATGATGGCTTCCGGCAAGTAAAGGCGCGGGATGGCCTGTTCCACCGTGTTCATGGACGGCAGTTGCGGCATCCGCTGGTAGAGTTCCACCGACATGGCTGTGTGGTGCAGATCACCGGAAATGCCGCCTTCGGCGTAGCCCGGGAAATAAAGGTTGGTGTCGACGGGCGTACCCCATTGCAGGCCGCCCATGTTGACGCCCGGTTTGCCCAGGCCCTGCATGGCCATCAGGTAAACCAGGGAGCGCGCCCACTGGATACCGGTGGTGTTGCGGCAGGCGCCGCCGTGACCGTTGCCCCAGCCCCCGGCCGACAGATAAACTTTTTTGTTGCCCCATTCGCGGGCCAGCGCCCGGATGTCTTTGGCTTTGAGGCCTGTTTGTTTTGCCGCCCATTCCGGAGTTTTTGAAATGCCGTCTTCACCACCCATGACATAGGATTTCCACTGGTCGAAGCCGGTGGTGCGCTTGGCGACAAAGTCTTTGTCGTAGAGATCTTCTTCAATCCAGACATAGGCCAGACCGACCGCTAAGGCGGGCGAAGTCGCCGGTTTTGGCGCCAGCCATTTGCCGCCCAGAAACTGGGCCGTGTCGTTGTAATAGGGATCCACATGGACAAGTTTGACATCCAGTTCCTTCAGCCATTTGCGGCGGATGGTCCCTTCTAGGGAGCCATAGGCGCCACTGGTACCTTCCGGGTTGCTGGCCCAGAAGACGACCATTTCGGCCTCTTTGAGGAGGTCCTCGACGGTACCGTAGGTTTCCGTTTGTCCCACCCGGAGCGAGCCGCCCCAGTGGTGTGAGGCGCCCCAGTACCAGCCTTCCCAGCTGTCCGGATTGTGCAGGACGCGGGTCATGCCGATGGTGTTGATAAAGCGGAAATCGGCGCTGAGGTAATAGCCTACATTGCCCCAGGTATGGTGGGAACCGTGCGAATTGGCGATGGCGCCCGGACCGTGCTCGGTCTTCATTCGCTTGATTTCATCGGCCACCAGATCGAAGGCTTCATCCCAGCTGATACGCTCATAGCCGGATATACCGCGTTCCTGCGTATTGCGTTCACCTTTGGGGTCCCAATCGACACGCTTCATCGGGTAGAGCAGCCGGTCAGGCGAATAGACCATAGATTTCCAGTTCATGCCGTGGGGCGCCAGGGATGTTTTACGGGGCGGTGTAAATTTCTTGCCTCGTGCTTCGATGGTCCAGGGGCCGGCGTCATTCTCATCGAATTCAATGGGCGTCATGCGGATGATTTTGTTGTCTTTGACGTATAGAAATATCGGTCCGCCATTGGTCATGTTGGTGTAACGGGTGACACCGTTGCCCATGTCGACACCGAATTTCCAGCCGACGGTCTGGGTCTGCATGATGGTCTGGGTGAACCAGGAAGTCAGCTCGTCCGGACCTTCCAGGTTCAGTAGGAAGTCCTTCATGGCATTGACCTGTTCCAGCTGATTGATTGGTGGCATTAACAAACGAACAGCGATTTCCACCGTTTTGAAAGTCAGAACAACGTCGGCATTGTCAATTACGCGGCCCCCGGAAAGAACTTTACCGTCTTTGAAGGTGAAATAGCGGCCGGTCTTACCGTCTTTGGTTTTCATCAACGCGGTGAAGTTTTTTTCCTTCAAACGGTCGCGAAAAGCCTGATATCGAAATGCCTGTATCCAGAGGAGCATGCGCAAACCGAAAAGAATTAATGAGAACAAAAGGGAGCTCATTATTAGGTCCTTCCAAAGGGAGTCTTACCAGGTGGACTTGCAGCATACCGGGCAAATAGATTTCGATAAATAAATTTAATATTATTGTATCCAGGTGTTCCAGGAAGTAAATACAATTCTCATATTATGGGATTTATATTAACTTGTTTTAATACCCATTATCACCGGTTGCTACGTGAGCGGTTGACTGGAAAAACGTCATTGGTTACCAACAGCACAAGCTGAAAATTTTTAATAAGGGGGGGTATCTTCCATGAAAGTAAATCGATTGAGCGACGTTAAAGAATATGAAGCCAAGGGGCACTTCGACATGAAGGGCTTTCGTCTGCAGGGTTTCGACGCCAGCGATGCTGAGAATTTCTGGGTCGGATTATCGTACTTTCTGCCAGGCGGAGGGACGACCCACACCGCGACGCCGCTTGAAAAAGTCTATGTCTGCGTCGAAGGGGCTATTACCATCATCACCGACGACGGCGAAGATACGCTCGAAAAGCTGGATTCCTGTTATCTGGTGGGTGGCGAAGGCCGTTCCATAATTAACCGCACCAAAAAGATTGCTTCGATCATGGTGATTATGCCTTATCCGCCTAAGGAATAGATTTTAACTGAGTTCCTTTGCCAGCAAATAACATTTCATGCTGAGTTCTTTTTTCTTAGCTTGTACCACAAATCCCTGCTGCTCGGAGATATTTTGGCGAGCAGGCTGGAGCGGGCAGAGAGATTGGGCAACCCTTTAACACGGGCAACATCTTCCAAGGCGTCCAGCAGAGATGCTGTGGCCCCTTGCCAGCCGCACCGAGGATGGCACATCAGATACTCGATTTCGCCGGTGAACATCAAATTGCCAATGGCGTAAATGCCTTGGCGGACCTCCAAGATCAGCGCTGCCAGGGACTCGCTCAAATCAATATTCCAGTCGATTAAAGAGGGAATAGAAGGAAGTCACGCCTGAATTTGCCGGGCCTTGTAGGCTGATGGTGCTGTCAGTTCGATTGCTTGCCGCAACACTTCGCGGGTAGCTTCAGCATCCGAGGAAATATAGGGCCGCATAACCAAATCAGACAAAATTAGTCCCGGTTGGATACTCCGGTAAACTGTCCGTCGCCATAAATCAGGGGCGCACCGTCATCAACGGCCCGGCTGGCAACGATGAGGCCGATAAAGACACTATGAGTTCCTGCTTGAATTTGCTGGGCTATTTGGCAGTCGAAATTAGCCAGAGCGCCGTCCAAGACGGGCATTCCCGTGGCCAAAGTGCACCAACTACCCAAATCGAACCGTTCCGATCGATCGGCGCCATCCATGCCGGCAAACCCCATGGCGATATCTTCCTGGTCGCGGGCCAATACGTTAAGGCAAAAGGCACCGGTTTCCTGAATAATGTCATGGGCGCCAGAGGTGGTATTAACACAGACCAGCACTTGCGGCGGTTCTGCCGATACAGAACAGGCGGCCGTCGCCGTCAATCCCTCCTTGGCGCCGTTGTGAGCAACCGTGATAACGTTGACAGCCGCCGCCAGCTGGCGCATGCCTTTTTTGAAAGCGTCCTCGGTAATTCCTATCAATTCACCGCCATCGGCTATACCTGCCGCCTTATTACTTTTTTGAATTAGCGCACTAACCGTATGAAATTAACGTATTTAATAGGTACTTGGAAGCACTCGTTTTTAGAATATCAACGGGATATCTAAATTTAGGTCTTTTATAAGACTCCTGTTTCATGCTAGGAATTTTATTGAAACGGTCGATGGAATAACCTTCGGCCTGGGGAAACTAATTATCCGAGGGAGGATAAAGATGCGCATACTCTCAAGAGCATTGCTTGGTTTGTCTGCTGTAGGGTTGGTTGCCGGTGCCCTGGTCACCAGTTCACCCGTTGACGCCAAGACCATTAAGGTCCGTATCGGTTCTGGCCATCCACCGACGGTGGTGTATGCCGGTTTGATGAAGACCTTTTTCCAGACGGAATTAAAAAAAGCCGTAGAATCCAAGACCAGCCATAAAATCAAATTTATCGAAGGTTACAGTGGTTCCATCGTTAAGGTGTTTGATGTGTTTGAAGGCGTACAGAACGGCGTTATCGACATCGGCGGTTTCTGCTACTGCTTCGAAGCGTCTAAGCTGAAAATGCATGCGTTCCAGATCATGCTGCCCTTCGGCACCATGGATCCGGTTCAGTCGGTCGCTATTGCAACGTCCGTTTACAAACAATTTCCGAGCCTTTCAAAGCGTTTCCAAAAGTTCGGCCAGACCTTGCTCGCCATAATCGGTGACGGCGGCTACAACCTGGGAACGCAGTTTCCATGGAAAGAGACTTCAGATCTTAAGGGGCGCAAAATTCTTGGCGCCGGCCTGAACCTCAATTGGTTGAAACGGGCAAATATCGGCATCGTCCCGGTGACCGATGGCCTTCCTGGCTGGTATCAGAAACTAAAAACGGGTGTTGCCGAGGGCGGCATTATGTTCCCCAGCGCCTGGGGTCCGGTCTTTAAACTTCATGAAGTCGGCAAATATTATACTGAGATCGGCTTTGGTTCGATTACTTGGCACGGCCTGACGGTCAATAACCGCTTCTGGGCGAGCCTGCCGTCCGAACTCAAACCGATTTTCATGGAAGTGGCGGACCGCTATCGTCTTCAGACCGGCACGTTCAACAAAGCAGGCTATAAAAAGGATATGGCTTGGCTGCGCAAAAATATAACCGTGACCAAGTTGCCTGCCGCAGTTCGTCAGGACTGGGCGCAAAAACTCGCTCATTGGCCGCAAATCCATGCCAATTCCTTGGAAAAGGAAGGTATGCCAGCAGTTAAAATCCTGAACGCCACACTCGATGCGGCGGAAAAGGTAGGCTACAAATGGCCGGTCCGGTACGTCGTCAAATAGGACCAGACTGCCTCAATTTGCGGTTTGAGTAATATTACCGGCTGGGAGTCAAAAATGGTTCCCAGCCGGTAATTTCTTCAGGCGTAAAAATATTTCGGTGCAGCAATTGGGCCGGGCCGTTATAATTAAAATACTTCAAAATGTTAGATAATGCTCCCACAGACCGTTTTGATGGAATTCAATTATGAACCTCATAACTATCAGTGACCGGCTGTCTAAGTTCCTGATGATCGTGGCAGCGACCTGGACTTTTGGCCTGTCCTTTCTGGTGCTCGCTAACATTATTGGACGCACTTATCTGGATGCACCCATTCACGGTACCGCCGAAATGGTCGCCGCCTCCATCGTCATTGTCGTTTTCCTGCAGGTGGGTTATGCCATCCGCAGCCGATCAATGCTGCGGGCCGATTTCCTGGTCAACCATTTTCCGGATTGGCTGCAACGCACCTTGCTCGCCATCGGTTATCTGCTCGGTGCAACCTTTTTCCTGATGATTATTACCGGCGGCTGGGAAGAGAGTATTCTTTCCTATGTTGAAAACGAATTTGAGGGCGAAGGCGCCATGCGCGTACCGTCCTGGCCGGCGCGCTGGACAGTATTAGTCGGCAGTGCTCTGGCAATGATCAACTATTTCGTCATGGCCTATCTTGATATATTCAGGCCCGATTTGTTGGACAGCGAGGTGCTCACTGGTCCGGAGTCGGGCGTGTCCGGTTCGCAAGGATGATGGAGAGCATGCGTCATGTTTGAAGCCAATACCGCCATTATTCTCGTTGTTTGCCTGCTGGGTCTAGTAGCTTTTGGCGTCCACATCGCTATTGCGCTGGGCATGACCAGCGCCCTCGGCATCTGGCTCGTTACCGGTGCCGACAGCTATGCTTTCCGTACTGTGCAGACCATGCTGGCGGCGACCGCCTATGAAGCGATCCGCGCCTACGTCTTTGCCGTCATTCCCCTCTTTATGCTGATGGGTGAATTTATCGGTAGATCGGGAACTGTGACCGATGTCTACCGGGGGATCAACCGCCTGCTGAAAAAGATTCCTGGTCGTCTTGCTATTGCCACGGTGATCGGCAATGCCCTGTTCTCCTTTGTCACTGGGGTCAGCATTGCCTCCGCCGCCGCCTTTTCACGCATCGCCTATCCAGAAATGAAGCGTTTCGGGTATCACAAGGGTTTCGCGCTGGGCGCTGTCGCCGGGTCAAGTTGTCTCGGCATGCTCATACCGCCGAGCGTGCTTATGATCGTCTGGGGTATTCTTACTGAACAGTCGATTGGTCAAATTTTTGCAGCAGGTGTGCTACCTGGTCTTCTTCTGACGGCCCTGTTCATAATTTACGTCTTTTCTAGGTCTATTATAAATCCGGGCCTCGTGGGTGCCGGCGCTAGTTCGGAAACAGCTAAAGCCGTGGGTGCAGACATTACACTGGAAGAGGTGGATGAAGTCTCCACCGGTCAGTTTATAGTTAGCCTCATTGGTATTATGTTGGTGATTGTCACTGTTTTGGGCGGTATTTGGTTCGGTATTTTCACACCGACCGAAGGCGCGGGTGCGGGCGCATTCATTGGGCTAATGCTGGGCATCATCAAAGGCATGCGGTTCCGCGAAATTATCGATTCGATTTTGAATGTGGGGCGGACGTCAGCGCCGATTTTACTACTGCTCGTTACGGCGGCGCTTTATTCACGGACACTCGCCATGACCGGCATGGCCAACGCCATTGAAGGCGTCTTTTTGGGATCTGGAATGCCTAATTGGTTGATTCTCACCGTCATGGTGGGAATCTGGTTCTTGTTGGGCATGATCATCGATTCCATATCAATCATGCTGCTGACGGCGGCTATCTTTGCACCGATCGCCGTTAAGATGGGTATGGATCCCATTGCCTTCGCCGTTGTCGGTATTATCGCCATTGAAGCAGGGCTATATACGCCGCCCTTTGGATTGCTGGTCTATACCGTGAAATCTGCGATACAGAATATAGAACCGGATATGAACGTTATGACCATCTTTAAGAGTTCGACACCCTATTGGATGATAATGCTCATTGGCATGATTCTGATCATAAACTTTCCGGAGATCGCAACCTACTTACCGAGATTGCTGTTCGCCAGTTAGATGCCTTATATCAAAAAAACAGGCCCAGCTTCCACCCGTTCCGACCAGGAGACTTCTGCCATCGGGCATGGTCAGGATTAGAGTTAAGATATCGCCGTGTTTCTGGGCTTTTACCACTGCGTCGTAAATTTTTTTTCAACCCTTTTGAAGCCGTGGCAACTTTGGCGCTGACTTTGCGGTCCGACGGGCAAAGTTCTACGGCGGTGTTATACATCATGCAACCGCGGCGCCCCATTCTGGTAGGCGCATTCCGCCGCTTTTTCGAAAATCTTCCGGATGGCGGAAACCTTGGGCCCCACTTGCTCCAACGGTGCCATCATGTGCGTTATTTCCGTCTCATAAAAATGATCGGGAGCTTCCAGGTGGAGTCGGCGCTTGTCGCCGAACGTGGCATAAAGGCTACCGCGGTTAATACCTATGGCGTCAACCGCGTCCTGCATGGAAGCACATTCGTAGCCCTTTATTCCAAAAACGTGCATCGCTTTTTCGAGGACTTGTTACCGATTGAATTCCTTGGAACGCACCATACCGATCTCGGGTTTCCCAATTCATGAAAAAACAGCTTTCTATGAGGTCGTCCTTAAAATTCGCATTTTGAAATGACAATTCAAGTATTTTCACACTATATTTCTGTGCAAGTTTTCGTGAATGCTTATTGTATCTGGCGTTCACTTGGCTGGCGCTCTAAAATCTTCCGTTGCCTGCAACCGGGCGGAGCAAAAAAAATTATCGGGGATAGGAGAATTACAAAATGAGCAAAGTTACGCTGGCCCAGGCCGACACCATAATCGATGCGGCCATGGCCAAGGGGCATGAACTAGAATTAAACCCGCTAACCGTAGCGGTAATGGATGACGGCGGGCATCTGGTTGCCTTTAAGCGTGAAGACAATAGCAGCCTTCTCAGGTTTGATATTGCCACCGGCAAGGCCTGGGGTGCCTTGGGCATGGGGGTGCCGTCGAGAGCTTTGGAGCAACGCTCCAAGGAACGCCCCGGTTTTGTGAACGGATTAATCACTGCTTCGGGCGGGCGGCTCATTCCGGCGGCTGGAGGTGTCCTGATCAAGGATGACAACGGGCTGACCATCGGCGCTGTCGGCATCAGCGGCGATACTTCTGACAATGATGAAACCTGCGCCTTCGCCGGTATCGAAGCGGCTGGCCTCGCCCATTCTTAGCAAACTAGAAAAGTATAAATGGTAAACTAGAAAAGTATAAATGCTCGAATTTTCGATTATTACCACCCCGTTGTTCTACGCGGTTGCCATTCCGGCGGTGCTGTCCATGGGGATAGCCAAAGCGGGCATTGGTGGTACGGGCGGCTTGGCGACACCCTTAATGGCCCTAGCCGTCACCGTTCCCCAGGCTGCGGCCATCCTTTTACCGATTATTTGCATCGCCGATATTTTCGCTATTACCGTTTATCGGAAGAAGTGGGACAGGGACAATATCAAGATTATGATCCCGGCAGCGGCGGTTGGGATAATCTTCGGCACCTTAAGCTTCAAATACTTGGACCCGGCGGCAATTAAAATCGTTATTGGTGCGATCGCGGTTGTTTTTGCGCTGGAACGACTTTTGAACTACCTGTTTAAAAAAGAAGTCCGGGAGCCAACCAAACCGGCTGTCATCAAAGGTGGCTTCTGGTGTTCCATATCCGGGTTTACCAGCTTCGTCGCCCATTCCGGCGCGCCGCCGCTGAACGTCTATATCATTCCCCAGAAAATGGACAAGTCGATCTATATGGGTACATTGGCGATTTATTACGCCTTCGTGAACTACGCCAAGATTGTTCCCTATTGGTGGCTGGGTCAGTTTCACATCACCAACCTCTGGACTTCAGTTGTTTTGTTGCCTGTGGTGCCGGTGGGGATTTTGCTGGGTCTTTGGATCCACAAAAACGTCAACGATGTTTTGTTTTACCGGATTATTATCACGTTGTTGTTCTTCACCGGCTTGAAGTTGTTATACGACGGTATCACCACGCTGATCTAATTGCCGAACAGGTTGACGAGGAATAGGGTAATGCCGGGGAAGGTGACAAGCAGTCCTACCCGCACGACGTCCGAGGCAATGAACGGCGCCACGCCCTTAAAGGTTTGGGCGATGGGAGTGTCTTTAGACATAGAGTTGATCACGAACACATTCATCCCCACAGGAGGAGTGATAAGCCCTGTCTCCACAACGATCAACGCAACGATGCCGAACCAGACTTTAACGTCTTCTGGATTCATTCCGAAATCCATTTCTTCCAAAATCGGCCAGAAAATAGGAATGGTCAGCAGGATCATGGATAGCGAATCCATGACGCAGCCGCCGATTAGATAGAAAAACAATATCACCGCCAACACCAGGATAGGGGCCATTTGAGCGTCGCTGATCATGGCCGCCAGTTCCTGCGGCAGTTGGGTCAGAGCGAGAAAAACGTTCAGTACATCGGCACCGAAAATAATCAGGAAAATCATACCCGTGGTCTGGCCTGCGCCCAGGACACTTTCGATAAATCCGTCTTTGCGCATGCCACCGTTAAAAAACGCCAGGATGCCGGTGCCGATGGCGCCGAAGGCTGCGCCTTCGGTCGGCGTAAAGACGCCGGTATAAATGCCGCCGATAACCACGATGAAAATCAGTACCACCGTCCAGATTTCCTTGATGGCTGCCCATCTCTCCGAAGCCGTGGATCGCTCGCCGGAGGGTCCGGATTCAGGCGATACCCGGACATAGATCATAATGACGATAATGTAGCCGAGGGCGGCAATAAATCCCGGTATGAAAGCAGCTAGGAACATGGTGGCGATATTGGCTTCAACCAGAACGGCATAGATCACCAGGATCACCGACGGCGGGATCAATATTCCCAGGGTGCCGCCTGCCGCCAACGCACCGGTTGCCAAGGATCCGGAATAATTGAAACGCCGAAGTTCCGGTAGTGCCACTTGGCCCATGGTGGCTGCCGTGGCCAGGGATGAGCCGCAAATAGCGCCAAACCCGGCGCAGCCGCCAATGGCCGCCATAGCGACGCCACCCTTCCGATGGCCCAGGAACACATTGGCTGCATCAAACAGGGCTTTGCTCATGCCAGCACGAGTGGCGAACTGACCCATGAGCAGGAAAAGGGGTACTACGGACAAGTCATAGGTGGAAAAGCGCCAATAGGCTGCGCTGTTGAAATAGTTTAATAATGGAGTCCACCCGGCAACGGCGACGTACCCGGTAATGCCGACAGCGATCATGGCGATGGCGATGGGCAGTCTGAGGGCGATCAGGAGCAGGAGTACGCCCAGCATGAAAAAGCCGAATTCAAGGCCTTCCATTATAGTTCACCTTCCAGGGGATCGTGCTCGACTTGGGCTTCGAAATAGTGTTGCCAAATCGTGTAAATGGTCACACAGACCAACAATGCCATGCACGGCATGATAAAAATAAAAACGTACGCCCGGGGTATTTGCAGAATGACGGTTTCTTCATTGGTGTGAAGAAAATCGATGCCACCGACCGCTAGGCGCCACGTAATCAAGATGATAATCAAGCTGTAAAATACGGCGCTGATGGAATCCAATATTCCTTTGGTGCGGGGGGACGAATTGTGGGTAAAAAAATCAACTAGCACATTACCCTTTTTAAGTTGGCAATAGGGTAGAAACGTAAAGACTGCCACGGCGCAGGCCATTTCAACCAACTCAAAGTCGCCCGGAATAGGTACGTTGAAGAAATAACGTCCAATTACGCTGGCCACGGTGAGGATGCCTGCGGCGGTTAAGCAAGCTCCGCCGATAATGACGAAGGTCCGCGTCAAACGGGTAAGCACTCGGCCCACAGGATCGGACCGAGTGCTTAATGGTAGTGTTTCGGTCATAGCTCTTAGTCTAATTCCGAATGTTGATTAACAAAAAGGACTATTTCGAGTACTTTTCGATCAAAGCGTTGGCCTCGGCCAACAATGCCTTACCGTCATGCCCTTTCTTGGTTACGTCGGCAACCCACGCCTGATGGATTTTAGCCGCCGAGGCTTTCACCTTAGCAACGTCCGCATCGGACAGGGTGGCAAACTTATTACCCCGCTTGACGGCCATGGCTTTAAATTTACCTTCAATACCGTCATAGGCCTTACCGACTTTGGCGGCGATGTTCATGCCACTGTTTTTGTCGATGACTTTTTTCATATCGGCCGGCAATCCGTTATAGAACTTTTTGTTCATGCCCAAGAAGAAAGTGGCGGCGATCAAACCACGGGGGCCTTCGATCAAAGTATGATTGGGAGCGATCTGTTGAATTTTGAAAGGAATAACGATTTCCCACGGCAAAACCGCGCCGGCGACCACGCCTTTGGAAAGCGCTTGTGGTACTTTCGGCACCGGCATGAAGACCGGGGTCGCGCCCATGGATTTCAAAAGATCGCCCATGCCACGGTTGGTGGCGCGTACTTTGAGGCCGTTAAAGTCGGAAACGGTTTTAATCTGCTTTTTTACCATGTGAATTTTGAAACGTGCGGCCGTATGGAAAAGCAGGGGATGGACGTCCTTGTATTCGTCCATCAGGTGCTTTTGAGCAAATTCCTGAAAAGCCTGGGTGGTGGCTTCGGCGGTCGACACCATAAACGGCAAATCGAATACCGACGTCAGCGGAAAGCGGCCACCGCTGTAACCCGGTAGGGTCCAGCCAATTTCAGTGATGCCGTCTTTAATTTGGTTGAAAACCTGCGGTGGACGTCCGCCGAGGGACATGGCGTGATAAACCTGCGCCGAAATTCGGCCGCCTGAATCTTTCTCAAGCGCCTTCTTCATCGGCGACAGCAGAAACACGTTAACCGGCGCTTTTGACGGTGTCTGATGGTGCATTTTAATTTTGAAATCGGCGGCCGAAGCCTTATCGGTGCTGGCCGCATAGGTCAGTGCTACGGCGCCTGCCAAGATGGGTGTAATAATTTTTTTCATTGTAAGATTCTCCCATTTAAAGTGGTGAAGGTAATGTTAGATTGGGGCTGAATTTTGAAAACAAAGGTCAATCCCGATTTTCTCTTTTCAATCGTCGGCTTATGGATCGCGTCGATTATCGTAGATATTATGTCTCCCCCGTCTTCTCCAGAAATTCAAGTGCTATTGTAGGACAATTTTCAGGCTCAAACAAACACCAGAGTTTCAGAACCTCTCAAAAGTGCGCACTTTTTTATATCGACAATTGACCAATCTCAGTTCCCGAAGTTAGCGGCAACCCAACATAGCGTCAAGATGTTATACTAATAACGAATATTTAGGGTTTTCCACAATGGCAGTTTCTAAACTTTCTGCATGCCATCCAGGAAGGATTCTAACTCCGTGCACAATGTATCGGCTTCGGTCGACAAGGTCGCAACCGCAGTATTCATTTGATCCGCTGCCTGGCCCGTTTCGCTGGCGCCTTTTGATACATCGGTGATATTGGTCGTTACATGTTAAGTGCTAGTCGCCGCCTGATGGACATTGCCGGTGATCTCTTGAGTTGCCGCGCCTTGTTCCACGACCGCCGCGGCAATGCGTGAGACTATTTCTTTTATGTTTCCAATCGTTGATGTAATACCGTTAATGGCTTCGGTGGAAGTTTTAGTTGCTGATTGGATAACTGAGATTTGTATCCCGATCCCTTCCGCCGCTTTGATGGTGGCATTTAAGGCCAGCAGGTTGGTCTGGCTAGCAATAAACAATGTGAGGTCAAATTAGCTAGCCCATATTAGGACCCCCACTGATTTTAGTCATAACTTCGGAAATCCTTAAAGAGAGTATTATATTATTCAGATAAAAAGGTATGACGGGCGGTTTCAATTAGGCGTTGGCGGTATACAGCGCCAGATTTGCGTTGCCGCTGGCCGACGATTGGGCGTAAGGACCGTATTGATTACCCGCCAAACTTTCCGTCTCCCGCTGTAGTGCTGCAGCAGCGCCAAGGAAGACACCAAGGCCCCGGCCACCCATTTCGCATTTTGCGTCCCGGGCATATTCGGGCAGCCATTTAATGGCGTCATCGATGGCGGTGTCTTTAACCATGCTGATGAATTTCTGATCCATTTCCTGATGCTCTGGCAGGGGCCATGTATCCGGTCCTCTCACCACCAGATGGGTGAGGGCATTGCTGACAACAACAACCACCCGCTTTTTTAGTTTTTTTGCCGTGGCGTCGATTAGTTCGCCAACCTTGAAATTCTCATCCAGGTCGGAGGCATAACACGTCGGCGTGACAACGGCAGGGATGGTGCCGTCAGGGTCAATATACTGCATGGGAACGGCGGTGCCGTAATCCCAATGGAAGTGTGGCGTATCGGTGGGATAACAGGGAATTTCTGCATCATTCAGTTGCGCCCCTAGGGCTTCTGCATATTCCCGGTTTCCGGGGCGGCTATAGGGCAGGCCAGGGATCAGATGCGGGGCTTCTTCGGCAATGCAGACGCCTTCATGCTGGTCGTGGGCCGTGACCACCCAGTCAAATGTTGTGATCCAATGAGTGGTATTTACGACAAATAAATCCGGTTTAAGTCCGCGCAGGATTTCGCCCATTTCCTTTAATCCGTCGATCAGTCCCAGAGTGAAATCCCAGGCTTTGTCTTCATAGGCCATACGCGGCGTGTGCGATGCGATTGACGAAGCAATTACGCCATATTTTCCGTCATTCATTGATTTAATCTCCTTTCTGGTGATCGGTGGCGACAAGTTCATGCACCACGTCAAATGTCTTTTCGATGTGTTGCGTCAGGACGCTTTTGAGTTTTTTGACATCCTGCACCATGGCTGCATCAAATATCTGTTTGTGCTCCTCATGCACATCGCGGCTTACACCGACAGTTTGCAGGGACATCCGCCGATACCGTTCCGAATGCGTATGCAGGACGGTCCGGAAGCGGCGGTTCCAGTGAGACGGGCAGGCGGCCACCAGGGCTTCATGGAATTCAGTGTTGCGTTGCTCCCAAATGTCCGAAGCCTCGCCCGCCAGATCACTGGCCTGCTCCTCGACATTGGTCAACCGGTGATAGGCGCCAACCAGACCGACCTCCCAATCTTCGTCACCGTTTTCAACGGACTTACAGGCGGCGCGTACTTCTAACAGGACACGCATTTCTGAGATGTCCCTGAGATCTTCAAGGGAGATCGGCGCGACATTGAAGCCGCGCTGCGCCGTCGCTGTTACCAGAGATTCGGATACCAGGAGGGACAGCGCTTCTCGAAGCGTGGCGGCGCTGACACCGTATTCTTCTTTCAAATGCTGGACCCGAAGTTTTTCACCGGGTTTTAATTTGCCGTAAATAATTTCTTCCCGAAGTTGGTTTAAGGCATCCAGGGCCAGCGTGCTGGATACCGGCGCGGCACTGTTTTCTGGGGTTTTCACGGTAATTTCATTACATTGCATAAAAATTTATCAGCTATCATGCAAAGAAAATATCAAAAAAATCTTGAAAAGTCGATAAAAATAAAATAAATCGATATTTATAATTTTCTCGGCGTGCATCCCTGATTGATTTAACAGGACGCTCTCTGCGTTTCACCATGGAGGATATAATGGATAAGGCCGTCAAAACTTCAGTCGGAGAGACGTTGAATTTTGTCGGGGGGGAATATCGGAAAAGTTCGTCGGGGAAGACCTTCGATAATATCAATCCCATAGACGGTTCTGTCGCGTCGATTGTCCACGAGGCTGACGCCACCGATGTTGATGCCGCCGTCACGGCTGCCAATGAGGCCCTCAACGGTGAATGGGGCCAGATGCCCCTGGCCAAGCGCCTGGAACTGGTCGCTGCCGTTGCCGACGAGATCAATCGCCGTTTCGATGAATTTCTTGAAGCCGAAGTTGCCGATACCGGCAAGCCGGTCAGTTTGGCGTCCCATATCGATATTCCGCGGGGCGCCGCTAATTTTCAAATTTTCGCCGATACCATGAAGAACCATCACGGTGAGTTCTATAACTCACCCACACCGGACGGAACGGGCGCCATCAACTATACATCCGAACGTCCCAAAGGCGTCATTGCCGTGGTCTGCCCGTGGAATCTCCCCTTGTTGTTGATGACCTGGAAAGTAGGGCCGGCGCTAGCCTGCGGTAACACCGTTGTGGTCAAGCCATCGGAGGAGACGCCCCAGACAGCCTCGCTGCTGGGAGAAGTGATGAACATAGTGGGTATCCCCAAAGGCGTCTACAATGTGGTTAACGGGTTCGGACCCAATTCCACTGGCGAGTTCCTGGTCAAGCATCCCAATGTCGATGCCATCACTTTTACCGGTGAGACGGTCACGGGTGAAGCGATCATGCAGAACGCCGCCGTCGGCATGCGCGATGTGTCGTTCGAACTGGGTGGTAAGAATTCCTCTATTGTTTTTGCTGACTGCGACATGAACAAGGCCATTGAAGGCACGGTCCGCTCGGTCTTCGCCAATTGCGGCCAAGTGTGTCTAAATACGGAAAAGGTCTTTGTCGAACGCCTCATATATGATGATTTTGTCGCCCGGCTTAAAACCGAAGTGGAGAAAATGAAACCGGGTCTGCCCGGTGATGATGGCACAGACATGGGGCCCCTGGTCAGTCAGGAACACCGTAAAAAGGTGCTCTCTTATTATGAGGCGGCGGTCAAAGAAGGCGCCACGGTCGTCACCGGCGGCGGCATTCCCGACATGCCCGATGACTTGAAAGACGGTTCCTGGATTGAGCCCACCATTTGGACCGGTCTGGCGGACGACGCCTCGCCCATTATCGACGAAATATTCGGGCCTTGTTGTCATATCAGGCCGTTCGATACGGAAGTGGAAGCCATCAAATTGGCCAATGACAGTAAATATGGACTGGCTTGTTCCATCTGGACGGAGAACCTCAGCCGCGCCCACAGGGTGGGCCCGCAGATGGATGTCGGACTGTGCTGGATCAACTGCTGGTTTCTGCGCGATCTCCGCACGCCCTTCGGCGGCGCCAAGCAGTCGGGTATTGGCCGTGAAGGCGGTGAATATTCCCTTGAGTTCTATCTGGAAACCAGCAACGTTTGCGTCAAACTATAATTCGGGAGGTAAATCGTGGTTGAAAACGCGATCATTCAAAAGGCAGCTGATCAACTGCAACAGGCTTATGACAGTGGTATCGGATGTTTGCCGGTCCGGGAACTATTGCCGGAAGGTGATATCGATGCGGCCTATGAAGTGCAGGAGGTCAATACTGAACGACGGCTTGAGGCAGGCGGGAGGCTGGTGGGCCGTAAAATCGGCCTGACGTCCAAGCTGGTGCAGAAGCAACTGGGCGTCGACCGGCCCGATTTCGGTATGTTGTTCGCCGATATGGAAATTGCCGATGGCGAGGAAGTGCCTTCGGACAAACTTCTGGCACCCCGCGTAGAGGGCGAAATCGCCTATGTGCTGGGTAAGGATCTTAATGTGGAGAACCCGACGACGACGGATGTCATCAAGGCTATCGATTACGCCACACCTTCTATTGAGATTGTCGACAGCCGTATCAAAGACTGGGATATCAATATTCAGGACACCATCGCTGACAATGCCTCGGCGGTACTCTATGTGCTGGGCAATCAGAAAGTATCACTGGATTCCTTTGATGGTCGGCTTTGCGGTATGGTGGTGGAGCATCGCGGTGAGCCGGTGTCCGTTGGCGCCGGCGCGGCCTGTCTCGGCCATCCGATTAACGCGGTCAAATGGCTGGCTGACGAGATGGTGCGGCGGGGACGGCCCTTATCGGCCGGCGACGTGGTGATGTCGGGTGCACTTGGCCCCATGGTGCCGGTCAAGTTCGGTGAAGTCTACGAGGTCAGTATTAACGGACTTGGTTCTGTACGAGCGGCATTCGGCGCTTAATCAACAAATTAAATTTAAGGAGAACATCGCGTGGGCGTGGATTTGGATAAATTAGCTAAGACAGTAGATGAGGCGGCGCGGTCGGCGACCGCCATTCCGCAGCTGTCGGAGAGCGAAAATTTTAGTCTTGACGAGGCTTACGAAATACAAGCCAAAAGCATTCAGCGGCGGTTCGATCGTGGCGAAGTGCGGGTCGGTATGAAAATGGGCTTTACCAGCCGCGCCAAGATGGTGCAGATGGGTGTTGACGATATGATTTGGGGCCGCCTCACCGACGGTATGTTGGTAGAGGATGGCGATGTCATCGACTTTGCCCAATACGTTCATCCCCGGGTGGAGCCGGAAGTCGCATTTCTCCTGAAAGCCCCGTTGGAAGGGCCGGTGACCCCCATCCAGGCCATGGCGGCGGTGGAAGCCATGGCCCCCGCCTTGGAGATCATCGATTCCCGCTATAAGGATTTCAAGTTTTCCGTTGAGGACGTGGTTGCCGACAATTCATCTTCTTCCGGGTTCGTGGTCGGCAACTGGTGCCAGCCCGACCAGGATATCGCCAACCGGGGCATGGTCATGGAGTTCAATGGCCGTCCGGTGCAGATCGGCTCCAGCGCTGCCATCCTCGGCAATCCGGCACGGTCCCTGGTGACGGCTTCCCGTATGGTGACGGAACATGGTGAACGTTTGGAAGCCGGCTGGATCGTCATGGCCGGCGGTGCTACGGCGGCGGAAGCCCTGTCACCCGGCGTATCTGTCCGCAATACCGTCGAAGGGTTGGGAAAAGTCGGATTCGGGGTTACGGGCTGATGGCTGAAAACAAAATTGATCTCAATGGCCGCAATGCGATTGTGACCGGCGGCGCAGCGGGGCTTGGATTCGCCATCGCCGATCGCCTGGCCGGTTCCGGCGCCAATGTCTGCATTTGGGATTTAAACCAAGATGCGATTGATGAGGCGGTGGGTAAGCTGACTGGTAACGCAGCCGGGGTTGTCTGCAATGTGGCCGATGCGGCGTCGGTTGCCGATGCTGTGGCGGCGACCAAGGAAAAACTGGGGTCTATCCATATCACCGTGAACAATGCCGGTATTTCCGGCCCCAACATGACTAGCTGGGAATATCCGCCGGAAGAATGGCAGAAGGTGATCGACGTTAATTTGACCGGCACTTTCCTGGTCTCCAGCACTGTCATCCCGGAGATGATCAACGCCGACTATGGCCGGATCGTCAATATCGCCTCGGTGGCGGGCAAGGATGGCAATCCCCAGGCACCCGCGTATTCAGCCAGTAAGGCCGGGATTATTGGTCTGACTAAAGCGCTCGGCAAGGAGTTGGCCAATACCAACGTATTGGTTAATTGTGTGACGCCGGCAGCGGTGCGTACGGCTATATTCGACCAGATGACCCAGGATCATATTGACTTTATGCTTTCTAAAATTCCCATGAACCGGTTCGGCCAGCCCGAGGAAATCGCTGCCATGGTGGCGTGGCTGAGTTCAGAAGAATGTTCGTTTTCAACCGGCGGCGTATTCGATCTGTCCGGTGGCCGGTCAACCTACTGATAGGAAATTGCCATGGAACTCGTTAGCTACCATAGCGATGGAATTGACCGTTATGGTGTGGTCAAGGAGGACGGCATCGTCGATATGTACGCTCGGTTGGGAAAGTCTTACCCGACCCTTCGGGACGTCATTGCGGCAGGTGAAATTGACCGGCTTCAGGAAATTGCCGACGGTGCCGATGCCGATCATTTTTTAGACGATGTGGATTTTAACCTGCCCATTCCCAACGTGCAGAAAATCATGTGCGCAGGGCGCAACTATCACGCCTATCATGAGGTCGTTGAGGAGGGAAAAACCCCCGAATATCCGAGCGTATTCGGTCGCTTTTTCAGCGGTTTCTCCGCCCATGGCGAGGATATTCTAAAACCGCAAGCCGGCGAACGGTTCGACTACGAAGGCGAATTGGTGGCCGTTATCGGTAAGCGTACGAGGCATATTTCCATTGATGACGCCTTGGATGCCATTGCTGGTTATACCATCATGAACGAAGGCACCGTCCGAGACTGGATGCCCAAGGGCACGCAGAACACACCGGCTAAGAATTTTTACCGCTCCGGCGGCATTGGCCCGTGGATCGTGACCAAGGAAGATGTCGGCGACCCGTCTGATCAGCACATTATCACGCGGCGCAACGGTGAGGTGGTACAGGACGGTGGCACCGATATGATGATTTTCGATACCCAATATCTGATATCGCATATATCAAAATTCACCTGGCTGGAGCCGGGCGACATGATCGCCACCGGCAGTCCCGGCGGTTCCATCATCGAAAGCGGTGATCCGCAATGGCTTCAGGCCGGCGATGTGGTGGAAGTGGAAATCCCGCTGATCGGCATCCTCAGTAATACGGTTGCCGATGAGTAATTTTATTCCGGCTTATAGGCGGTGCCTTTGATCTCCACTAGAAGATGCGGGTGCGGTAGTTGGTGGACGGCTACGGTGGTGCGGCACGGGCCGTCCTGGTCGGAGAAGAACTTGTTATAAATTTCGTTGAAACCGCCGAAATCGGCCATGTTGACCAGGAAGCAGGTGACATCAACGAGGTCCTCAAGATCGGCTCCCATTTTCTCCAAGTTGCCGCGCATATTCTCCAATACAGCTTCGGTCTGTGCCCGTATATCCAAGTTCATGGTGCCCATTTTATCCACTTCAACGCCGGCAAACGTATTGTCGGGACGGCGGGAACTAGTGCCAGAAACCATGATAAAATCACCGGTCCGTTTGATAAGTGGATAGTTGGCGCGGGGTTTAACGACTGCTTCTGACGACATGGGAAAACCTCTTTCAATGCTTATTTTCAACGCATCAAAGAGGCTTAAACAGATAACGACAGCGGCTCAAGCCTCATTTTATTCATGATAAGTAATTCGGTAAACGGCGCCCAGAGAATCATCCGAAACTAGCAGAGAACCATCTTTCATCATTTTGATACCGACAGGTCGGCCCCAAGCTCTGTCACTAGGCAACCTTACCTAATGCGTTCCCTGAGGCTCGGGGTTTTATCGGCGTGACGTTTCGCATTCAGCAAGACCTGTCGGGATTTGAATGCATATATCTTCGGCCTGCCAATGGTCGGGCGCAGGTGCAGTTGCGGCGCAACCGGGCGGTTCAAAATTTTTCTTTTCCAGACTGGAGATTCGATCGCTTGCGGGTTGAAGTGCCCGGCCATTAAAGGGCCTATGTCGATCCGGTGACTGGCGCCTGGACTCACATGGGAATCGAGGTGGAGGGAGAAAAGGCGGTCCTTTTTGTNGACAACCGGGTACAACCGANCNTCATCGTCAAAGATTTGAAACACGGCCCCGATTGCCGNGGCGCCATCGGCCTTTTTATTGATAACGGCACTGAGGNTTTCTTCAAAAACCTCAATGTAGAGGCTAATTCGTAACTTTAGGTNACGCTNAATTTTTCCGACGCACCATCTTCTTAGCAAGGTTTTCGGCGATGCCGGGACGGCTCCAGGGACAGGCGGGCAGGCAGAGACCGCAGCATTGATTATCGACGAAATAAGGCACGCACTTGTCAAAATCCACATACCACTTTTCTTCGCCCCGAACCCATTGTTTTTCTCTGGAAATTGCATCCGGTGGGCAGGCGTTGGCGCATACCTGACAGCTTTGGCAGAATTCATCCGAGCCGAAATTGTCCGGTGCATCCGCCACCAGCGGCATATCTGTTAGCACCATGGCAAGGCGGAAATTGGAGCCGAACTGTCGGTTGATCATAGAACCGTGCTTGCCCAATTGCCCGAGCCCGGCTTCAACGGCTGCCGGGATCATCAGGACATCTTCTGTGTTGGGGCCCATTTTTGCATCGGCGTAAAAGCCCTGTTCCCTGATCCAATTGGCCAACAGCTTTGCCGCCTTGGCCGCCCTGGCATACTGCACCATTACTTCCACATACGCATCTTCATGGGGCGCCGTGTTCAAATTGTCGTAATCGTGGGTGATAGCCAGCATAACCGCCCACTTACCTTTAGGCACAGGCCGGTCCTCATAAGTCCATTCCGGCCGATATTCGGTGATTCCTACCTGGTCCGAAGACCTCTCCAAACCCGCTTTTTTTACCACATCGCTCCAGCCCTCGGGCGTTCTTTCTTCCTGTTTATCGGCGATATCGGCAAGCGGCAGATCTAGCCATTCCTGCCGCAACCCGCGGGAATCGACAATCCGCTGGTTTTTTTCATCCCTTTTATAGAAATAAAAAAGGACATCCGTATGGGCGATGGAACCGTCCGCCCGCCAAAAAACCGGCCGGGGCGGATGCCTTTCTGTTTCCCCAATCCCATTTACCGTATTGCCGGATACATCCGGCCACAATTTTATAACTTCCGGGCTTGGCTTCCAGGCCCCGGCACCGTCGGTTTTTGATTTCATCGTCTCAGTTTCCCCGAATTTATACGATTTTTTTAAAAGGTAATTGGTAAATCAAGGGCATACAAGTAGCCCATCCCTAATTATCTGGTTGTTGCCGTATTCTGCCTCCTATCATTGAATTTTTGGCGCTTTTTGCAGAGCAAAAAAAGTGTGGACTTAAGGGTCACCTTCAGCCATCATCCCGGCGCTAAATTTTTCGACATACGAATTATTGAGGAATCAAATATGGGAATGCTGGTTGATGGCAAATGGACCGATGACGACGGAATCCGCAATGACAAAGGGAAATTCGTTCGTCCCGACAGTATTTGCCGCAATTGGGTGACCAAGGACGGTGCGCCCGGACCCAGCGGGTCCGCTGGTTTTGAGGCGGAGCCCGGACGCTATCACCTCTACGTATCCCACAACTGTCCCTGGGCCTATCGGACAGTCCTGTTTCGTAAATTGAAAGGTCTTGAAGATCTGATCTCTATGGCCATATCCGCCTCATCGGTCAAAGGCGAGGGCTGGACCTACGTGGAGGAAGAAGGCTGTGTCCCTGATAGCGTAAACCAGATCAAATACCTCCACGAGGCTTATACAAAGTCAGATCCCCACTATACCGGACGCGTAACGGTGCCGACCCTGTGGGATAAAAAACAGAACATTATTGTCAGCAACGAATCCTCTGAAATTATCCGGATGTTTAATTCCGAGTTCAATCACCTGACCGGCAACGAGGATGACTATTATCACGAAGACCTGCGGGAAGAAATTGACACCATTAATGACGATGTCTACGGCAACCTGAACAACGGCGTTTACCGCTGCGGTTTCGCTGCCAGCCAGGAAGCCTATGAAGAGGCCTATGAAAAATTATTTGGTTGCCTGGACCGGATGGAAGAGCGTCTCAGTAAGCAACGTTACCTGGTGGGTGGGCGGTTGACGGAATCCGATTGGCGACTGTTCTCGACCCTGGTGCGATTCGATATCGTCTATTACGGCTTGTTCAAGTGTAACAAGCGCCATGTCTACGAATATCCCAATCTTTGGGATTATACCCTCGAACTTTATCAGTATCCGGGCGTTGCCGAAGTCAGCCGCCTCGATCATTTCAAGCGCGGCTATTACGCGGCAATGCCGAAATTAAATCCGCTGGCTATTGTTCCTGTGGGCCCGGATTTGGATTTCACCCAGTCCCACGACCGAAACCGTTTTCCTATCGCCTAATTACAACACTATTTGAAAGAGAGACCCCATAGAATGTCAGACGTAATCGAGTTTGAGAAAAAAGGCTCAATCGGTGTCATCATCATCAACAATCCTCCCGCCAACGCCTTAAGCTTTGCTGTGGTTAAAGGCATCGGCCAAAGAATTACTGAATGCATGGAGGATAACGATTGCGTCGGTGCGGTTGTCACCGGTGCCGGTAAGATGTTTGTCGCCGGCGCCGATATTTCTGAGTTCAATGTGCCTCGGCCGGCCGATGTTCCGGAACTGGAAGACGTTATCAAGGCCATTGAAGATGCTCCCAAACCCGTCATTGCCGCCGTCAATGGCCTAGCCTTGGGTGGCGGACTGGAGTTAGCCATGGGCTGCCATTACCGCCTTGGCGCGCCGAAAATTGTTGTCGGCCAGCCAGAAGTAAAACTGGGCCTCATTCCAGGCGGCGGTGGTACTCAGCGCCTGCCGCGTCTGGCTGGTGTCGCCAAGGCCCTGGAAATGATTGTCGAGGGTGAACCTATCAACGCCCAGGACGCGCTTGATCACGGTGTGATTGATGGAGTTGTTGAGGAAGACATTGTTGCCCGCGCTATTACCTTTGCCGAGGAAAAAGCCGTCAGCGGAGAAGCGCCCCGGGCAACTGGAAAGGTGGAAGACAAGATTGGCGATTTCGATGCTGGTATTTTCGCCGAGTGGCGGGATAAAACCCTGCCCAAGACCAAAGGTCAGGATGCCCCTGGCGAATGCATTAACTGCATTGAAGTGGCCACCAATAAGCCTTTTGCCGAAGGGCTCAAACACGAGCGAAGAGTATTCGTCGAATTGCGGGACGGCAAAAAATCAAAAGGCATGCGCCACATGTTTTTCGCCGAGCGTTCGGTGGCGAAAATTCCTGATATTGGCCGCGATATCGTTCCCATGGATATCAATAAAGCCGCTATCATTGGCAGCGGCACTATGGGCGGCGGCATCGCTATGAATTTCGCCAATGCCGGCATTCCCGTGGTCGTCGTCGATGTGGCGCAGGACGCCCTGGATACTGGTCTCGGTAAAGTGGAAAGCAACTATGCTGGCTCTGTATCCCGCGGTCGTCTCACCCAAGAAAAAATGAATGATCGTATGGGTTTAATTAGAGGCACCACAGATTATGCCGATATTGCCGATGCCGACATCGTCATTGAAGCGGTCTTTGAGAATATGGATCTCAAAAAGCAGATATTTGGTGAATTGGATAAGATATGTAAGCCGGAGACCATTCTGGCCAGTAACACTTCGACCCTGGACATCAATGAAATTGCCGAGGCTACTGGTCGGCCTGGCAAGGTCTGCGGTACCCATTTCTTCAGCCCGGCCAACGTCATGAAGCTGTTGGAAAATGTGCGGACGGAAAAGGCCTCCAAGGAAACCATCACCACCATCATGAAATTGGCAGGCACGTTGCGCAAAATCGGTGTCCTGGTGGGTGTCGGTGACGGCTTCGTCGGTAATCGTATGCTGCACGTTGCCGCCCGAGTGGCCGAATTCATGGTCGAAGAGGGCGCTATGCCCTGGCAGGTGGACAAGGTCGTTACTGATTACGGTTTCCCGATGGGACCGTTCCAGCTCAATGATCTGGCCGGCATCGATGTACGCCACGCCATTCGTCAGGAACAGATGAAACTCTACGGAGACCGCCGCCAGTCGGTAGTCCTCGAGAGCATCTACCAGACGGGCCGCTACGGCCAGAAGACCAATGGCGGCTGGTATACCTATGAAGGCGGCAGCCGCAAAGGTACGCCAGAGCCGGAGATCGAAGCAATGATCCTCAAAACCTCCGAGGAGATGGGCGTTGAGCGCCGTGAGTTCTCCGATGTGGAAATTCTGGAGCGCTATCTCTACGCCATCATCAACACCGGTGCGATGGTGCTGGAAGAAGGCCTGGCCATCCGGCCCAGCGATATTGATGTGATCTGGAATTTCGGTTACGGCTTCCCGCGCTATTGGGGTGGGCCAATGTTTGCCGCCGATTTGATCGGCCTCCCGAAGATTCTCGATAAAGTCAGCGAACTTCACGGCGAATACGGCGATTGGTTAAAGCCGTCGCCGCTGCTCAAATCACTCGCCGAAGAAGATAAAGGGTTTGGCGATTTCAAAGGTTAAAGTTTAACCGCAGCTGGAAACAAAATAGGCCGCGAGTTGGAACTAGTGGCCTATTGCATTTAATACGGGTTTCTAGCTGCAGGCTATTTTGGCGTCGTATTCGAATTTGCTATCCGACCATCCCTTGGTCCTGATTGCGGGCCTTGATTTTAAACGTTGCCTATTGGGAGTTGCGCAATTTTAACTAGCGTTTCGACAGCAAAGCCTTGTCTTCAATCCGGTAAATATTGATGGTGCCAAGGCGCGGCCATTTTTCACCCAGATTGGTCAATTGAAATATTGTTGTCGTATTATCGCACGTGGCGTTTATTTCAACGCCGAGGTCGTGTTTCGTAATTGAAGCAATCTCCGTTGGTTTTTTTGTGTCACTGTTGCACCGGCGGCGGTGCTGAAATTCTCCAACGATGCGGAATCTTTCTCTTCCTGCTGGTCTTCTAAGCTATTCAAAACTTCGATGCGCTGATCGATATCTTCGATATGTCTTTCCAGCTGTTTGCCTTCCAAACGCAAACCGTGGGATTTGACGACCGCGGCGGAACCAGCTTCGTGAAGGCGTTCCATCCGGGTGCGATATTTATTCCAGCGTGAAATATAGGACTTCCGATTGCCGCGATATTTTTTGTTGACGGTTTTGATCACTTTGCTGTGGCTTTTTCCCCACCAATCTACCTTCGGCAGCGGTCCGTATTTGGCGGCTTCAGCGGTGTTGAACTGGGAACCTAATAAAAAGAATGCTGCAGCAAGTGCAGAAATGTAAATTTTTAAACTAATCTTCACTGAACCTAACCTAGCTATGCCATTATTTATTATCTAAGTAGGTATTTAGGACGGTCGAAGGGTAAATATAATTGTGGAATACCGATAGGTGGAAGTACCTGTAGCTTTACCTACNATAGGACGATTTTTGAAAAATATTTNATTCATTTATTTCAAGGCTTTACCATAATATTGACGCGCATCGGCTGTTTAAANCGATAGCCGCCTTCGACCTTTTCGCCCAATTCCTCGAATCGGGACCGAAGTTCGGTATCGTGCTTTTCGAATTTTGATNCGCGGTCCGCATTGATGGCGATCGAACTGGCGCGAAAGGCCTCAAAACTGNACCGTACCGTCGCCGCCATATAAGTCATTTCGCCAACCGGTAGAAACCCGTTTTCCTGAGCTTTCGATAACGCCTGATAGGCGAGGGTTCTGATTTCCGTTTCATCGGCGATGGGCAGCGTCAATTGGAACTGGGGGCCTTCAGCCAGTGGCTCGAAAACGGTCATGCAGCCCGCCGTTTTGAGCACCCGGCTGGCTTCCTTGAGAGCGGTGATCATATGCTCCGGTGGAACGTGGTGAAAACTGTTGAAAAAAAGAACGATATCTGCCGACCGGTCCTCAAGGGGTAAATTCTCCGCGACGCCTTTGAGGAATGATTTATCAGCGGCTGGATCGGACGCGCGGGCAGTGTCCAGTTGTCTGTCACTGGGATCGATGCCGATAACCGTCGCGCCGTGGCCGGCCAGAATTCTGGCAATTCGGCCACCACCGCAACCGATATCAATGATTTTCTTCCCCTGGGGCCCAAGGAGCCCGTTCAGCACTTCTGAACTGTCCCTTACCTGAATTTCTTCGTTCTGCGGTTCTTCAAACATAGGCGAACGGTCTCTTGTCCCGTTGATTTTTAGTGATGATATCGGTGGGCTCCGCCAAAAGAAACCCATTTCAGGCCATCATTGCCAAACCTAAAAGGGCGGGTTGATTCCGCTCGATCAAATCTACGCCGAATAGAGGAGGCCGAGAGTTGATCCTGTATATCCGACTGTATACCGTCCGCCAGATAGACACCGCCCCTGGCTCCGGTGTAATCTTTTCCAAGCGGGCTATCGTACGTTACAGCTCCAGACGATGCGGCCTTTGGCATCAATCAGGGCACTGATGGCGCTGCTGCCGATAACACCCAGGTTCAAATCTGTCTGATCGGTTTCCGGCACGCTGAGTTCCGAAATTCCTATTTTATGAATCTAATACAACACTTCATAAACTTTAACGGATTCTGATTTACCGAGGATATTTAGATTGCCTTTGGGAAGTAAATCAAACTCTTCACCCCCCCCATTGACACAACGATTTTCCTGGTAAAACACTGATACCAGGATCAACGTATTAAACTCTTTATTGAGAGATTCAAGGCGGGCAGCCGAAACCCTTGAGTTGGTTGCGTTGAATTAATGAAAAACCGATCCGTTCCGGCGTTTTTTCCATTCCACCATTTGCCGCCGCCGGCGTTCCGCAAAGCTGGTTTTAACCTGATTGACTTCCTTCTTGCGTGAGCGGGCTAGATTAGCCTGGTTCTTGGCGGTTGCGGCGCTCAAATAATTGTTGTTGAAGCGCCCGCGCCGCCAGGCGTCGATCTGGGTCTCACGCTTTTTGGGTTTCTCGGCAGAACGCTCCGCCGCTAACCGGGCCCGGAAACGCGAATTGAGGACGGCCAACTGGGCGTCACGGGAAAGCGGATTTTGATAGGCGAGGTCGGGCGATAACGTGAATCCGGAACTCCGTATCGATCTTTTGCTGACTTTCTGCCAGATACCCAAAACTCGGTTCAGATAGGGCTGGTTTTTAATGGGATTGCTCGAATGATAGTTGGCAGCGGCTTGCGGCCATGATTGGGTGCCAGCATGCAACCCTCGCAGGAACCTGGAGGCATAATTGACGTTGGCCGCCGGTTCAAAGGCCTCGTTCAAATTTTCGAAGGCATTGGGATGATAATAGAGATTGATCTGCATACAGCCGACATCAATGTTCTTGATACCGGCGGCCTGTAATTTTCTTACTTCAGCAATAGCTGCGGACTTGGTTGGGTAAAAGTGTCCTTTTCCCCGGGCCGTTACCGTCCAGGGCCAGGCAAACATTGCCGCTCTTTTGGCATCCCAGCGGCCGGTTTCCGCCAACGATACCGCCGTCAACAGATTGTTCGGTATTCCCAGAGCTTTTTCATGAGCCGAAGTTTGGGCCACACAGAAGTTTCGCTGAAAATCGAGTGGCACAACCTTTTGTTTTTCTGCGGGTTTTGCTGATTTTGCGTGGTCCAGAGGAAGTGCGAGCGCGTTCAGGAGCAGAACTCCTCGCAGCGCGCTCGCAATCACTGACGTCGCCCAACAGGGAGTATTTCTTGGTATATTATTGGCCAAAATCATGTCTGGCGTCCTATTTTCCCGTTCCATTGAAGCGGCCTTTTCGGCCTTTGCCCTTTATAAAAGCAACAGCCGTGCCAAAACGACCGATTCACTGGTAATATTGGGAAAATAGGTTAATTCATTCGAATTATCCGCTTTTGCACATGACCGGCCAAATCAAACGCGTTCCGGCGGGGACGATCCGGCCATCAATCGTTTTATAAGGAATAACGGGTTTTTTCTGATCTGGCGGCAGATCGCGAACGGCATGGTTGTCGTATATTTTAGCGTTCCACATCAAATACTGCGCCATGGGGTCAAAATAGCGGACCCCTTTGGGCGAAACTCTAACTTTTTCCCATTTATAATCGCCCAACTTCGAAACATAAACCGACAAGCGAAGATGGGGATAACCTTCACTGCCGATATGTCCGACGGTTGTCCCTATTTTTCCTGAAAGGCCGACAACTTGCCCCATCTTTACCCGGTCTCCGACACTGAGTTCGGGAAGCTCCCGAAAATGTTTGTATTTAAAGTAGATGTATCGGGGAAAACCGGTGTCCTCAGGGGTGTGACGAATATAAATTTGACTGCCAACCAGTACCGGCCCGGAAAACTTGTGAACATCTTCACCGTCCGGCAGGGCAACAAGTGGTGTTCCTTCCGGCAGAGAAATGTCGAAACCTTCGTGATAGCCTTGATAAAATCTGGGCGTCCGGGTGCTGCCGTCGTACCGGGTCTGATCGCCGAAAAAGGGTTTAACTTCCGGACATTCAGCGCCGTACAGATAGACCGGCGAAACACCGGTATTGGATAACCCGGCTTTCTCCTGAATGTGTTGCGGCATGCGCGGATTCGAGCTTTCGGGAATTTCTGTCGCCCTGTCAGCTGCCGGAGGCGGGCGCTTTCCTGCTCATTCATTTTTTGTATGCGTTTCTGGATGAAGGCCCTTCGTTCCGAGCGGTCCAGCAATTTGAACTCACGTCGTTCCGCCGGGAATAGGTTATGTATGACCGCGCGGCCGCCCGGTCCCATCTTACCGCTCATTTGCGTCTTTAAGTCAGGCGGAAAAATCAGCGCAAATGTCAGAATTCACGAAGATAAAAAAAATTATAATCAAATTACCATACGCGGTTCAAGCATAGGTCATGGATATTCCCCTCCCATGTGATGCGGTTCGTTTGACCGGCTCTTAATTGTCCATATAAATCCGAATTTCGTCAAAAAGAAAATTGTTGCGTAGTCAGTTTTTCAACAAATAATTTCAAATCCTGGGCCAGGCAGTTGAAACCAGGTTTCTGGGTGATGGTGATCTCATCCATATAGATAATCCGGTTGATTTCTATCTGAAGAGCGTGAACGCCTTTCTCCGGATTGCCGTAATGGCGGGTCGTATAGCCACCGGAATAGGGATGATTGCGCCGGACGTCGTAACCCAGATCGGTCAAGCCGGCATCGACGAAATTGATCAGCGCCTGCGGACAGGTTTTGCCGTGACCGTTGCCGAGAATGAAATCCACCCGTTGATTGCCGCGGTCATTATCCATCGGACCGCCGATCGAGGGCATGGAGTGGCAATCGATCAAAATACATTTCCCGAAGGCTTCTTTCGTTTCCTTGATTAACTCAATTAGGGCATTGTGATAGGGGTGATAATTTTCTTTGATGCGCCGGATGGCCTCAGCGGAAGTCAGCTTTCGGCGATAGATGTTCTCGCCGTTGGTCACCAGTTTGGCGACCGTCCCGAGGCCGGCCCGGACTCGCGGGCTTCCCCTATTCACGTGATCCGGCAGGTCATCCTCGAACATTGTTGGATCAAGTTCATAGGCTTCCCGATTGGGATCGACAAAGGCCCGGGGGAAATTTGCCTTTATCAGCGGAGCCCCGAATTCGGGTACGCAACTGTACAATTGATCGACGAAACTGTCTTCGGAACGGCGCAATGAAATCGGGTCCAGCCGGGATGAGGCGATAAATTCGTCGGAGTAATCACTGCCGCTATGGGGCGACGCAAAAATGAAGGGAACCGTTTGAGCGCCTGGACGCAATATCTCAAATGGCGGCTTTTTAACGGTGACGCTAGATGTCACAGTGGCGGATTTTGCGGTGAAATCGTCCAACAATTGCTCCTTCACAGCTGACTTTAGTCAGCCCCACTAACATTAATGAGTTCTAATTAATAAATGGGGTGAACAGTTTCAGCAACAAGTGAAATAGCATTATTTTTTCGGTCCGGCATGAACAAATTCAATCGGATGCTTGCACAATTGGTAGAATTTAATATAAACGCGTTCCTCGCAGATGGTGAACGACTTAATACTTTAATTTTTGTTTACCGAAAATGACATGGGCGCGTAGCTCAGCGGGAGAGCACCTCGGTGACATCGAGGGGGTCGTAGGTTCAAACCCTACCGCGCCCACCATGAAAACCCCGGCCCTAAAGGCCGGGATTTTCTTTGGGCGCGGCTTTAACCGTTGCCATTTTTTGCATCATCGGCCAGACAGTGCGGCATCGAGATGAATCCATGTACTTTGGACGAATAAAGCGCCAGTTCCTCGCTGCTAAGCGCTAGCCCCATCTTGTTGACAATTGCTTCCTGCCCGAGATTGAAGCTGGCCAACATAACACGTCTTTCATTTACCCAAATCTTGATGAAGGATTGACAGTTGCTTTTGTATCTGGCGCCGACCAGGGCGATGGTTCTTTCATGATTGAAGTCGCCTACCACAACACTTTTGGTACAGACACACATTTGAAATCTATCTCTTTAACCATGGCAGCTTTAACCTCCGATTTGGTGACCGACCTGAAAAGCCACTTGATCACCTCAATGCGGGCGCGAATTTGCCCGCAGTATTCCGAAAGTTTTCTGTCTCTCGATTCGATCCCCCTTGATTTCAGCACCAATGGTTTTTCATTTTGTACATAAAGCTATCACTTTGTCGTGGCTTTTGGACCACTAGGCAACATCCGGCAGTGCCAGGTAAGTGGCCGCCGCCGATTCACACGGTTGTCCAATAAAAAATGCTAGCATCATGGCGGTAGCCAATCCGAATATCGGTAATTTAATTAGGACTTTAGGAATATCATCCCGCTATCGACATACCCTACAAGAAATCTAAGAAGAAACCCCTAACCACGGAAGAACGCGATTACAACC
>PBQI01000063.1 GCA_002725625.1 Rhodospirillaceae bacterium
GTCGGCCGGGACCGGGCCCTGGACCGGGGAATTCTGGATGATCCGCGCTGGATATGCGGTAACGCCGAAAACCTGCCCTTCGATGATTCTGTGATGGACGCCTACACCGCCGCTTTTTGTTTGCGCAATGTCACCGATCTTCCGGCAGCCCTGGCGGAGGCAAAACGGGTACTGCGGCCAGGCGGCCGTTTCCTATGTCTTGAATTCAGCCAAATCAGCCTACCCATGTTCGATAAGCTTTACGACCTATATTCTTTCAATATATTGCCCTTACTGGGTCAAGTAGTGGCCAATGACAGGGACGCCTATCAATATCTTGCCGAAAGCATCCGCCGGTTTCCGCCTCAGAAGGATTTCGCTGGTATGATTGCCGACGCGGGACTGGATAACGTCTCTTACCAAAATGTTTCCGGCGGCATTGCGGCCATCCATTCTGCTTGGAGAATCTAAAGAGGATTTAGGGCGACGTTGAAGACAAAATTGAAAGAACAGTAAGATACTAAGAACGCCTCATGATCATATTAACACCTGTCCGTAATATCACACGCTTGTTCACCATTGCCCGCACTTTAGCGCGGTATGACGCTTTGTGGCCATTGGAAGAAGCTGGCGTGGCCAGCGGATTGGTAGCGGCCGCCCGCATCCTGGCCTGGCGCTCTGCCGAAGGCCGCCCCGGTGAGCGGATTGCCCGGGCGCTACAGGAATTGGGGCCGAGCTTTATCAAGCTGGGCCAGGCTTTGTCCACCCGCTCTGATTTGCTGGGCGAGGATGTTGCTGCCGATCTGTCCGAACTACAGGACCACCTACCCCCCTTTTCCGAAGAAGAGGCCCGTGCCACTATTGAGAAAGAACTGGGCGCCCCCATCGGGGAGCTGTTCAAGGATTTCACCGGCGAACCGGTGGCTGCCGCTTCCATCGCCCAGGTCCATTTTGCCGTCACCAGCGGAGGCGAGGACGTCGCCGTCAAAGTCCTCAGGCCCGGCATCGAAAAAGCGTTTGCTAAAGACATTTATTTATTTCGCTGGATTGCCGCCCTGGTGGAGCGGACCTGCCTAGAAATGCGCCGCCTCAAACCGGTGGAAGTCATCGAAACTTTTGAGGAAACGGTCCGGCTTGAGATGGATTTACGCCTCGAAGCCGCCGCCGCCGAAGAAATGGCTGAGAATTTCGCTGAAGATCCAGACTTCCGCGTGCCGGAGGTAGATTGGCGCCGCACCGCCAAACGGGTTCTTACCCTGGAGCGGGTCAACGGCATCCCGGTGGATGAGGTGGATCAGCTGGTGGCAGCTGGCTACGATCTCGATGAGGTGCTGACCAAGGCGACGAAATCTTTTTTCTATCAGGTGTTCAGGGACGGTTTTTTTCACGCCGACCAACATCCGGGCAACTTGTTCATTGGTAAGGACGGTGAACTGATCGCCGTTGATTTCGGCATCATGGGCCGCCTGGAACGTCCCACCATCAGGTATTTCGGCGAAATGCTGATGAGTATTCTCAAGCGCGATTACCGCCGGGTGGCCGAGGTTCATTTTGAGGCGGGCTACGTGCCTGCCGAAAAATCCGTTCAGGCCTTTACCCAGGCCTGCCGGTCGATCGCCGAACCCATTCTCGACAAACCCCAGAATGAGATTTCCATCGCCCGTTTGCTGGCACATCTGTTTCAGGTCACCGAAACTTTCGAAATGGAAACTCAACCGCAATTGCTGCTGTTACAGAAAACCATGTTGATGGCGGAAGGCGTTGGACGAAAACTGCGGCCAGACGCCAATATGTGGATTCTCGCCGAACCGCTCATCAATCAGTGGATGGATGAATATATGGGCGCCGACGCCATGGTCGAAGAGGCCGTCACTGAGATTACCGGCGGTATTCGGAAATTGCCGCGCCTCTTTGCCGACATGGAAAAAAACGCCACCACCATGGCCCGGGGCGGGATGAAACTGCATCCCGACACTATAAAGGAGCTTTATGGCGAGAACAGGGGCCGCCGTCCGGTTTCGACACGGATATACTGGGTCATTATCGCTGCCCTGATTGTCGTTCTGCTTTTCATTTAAAACCAAAAACTTAAGTACTTTCTTCCGCTTGCCATATCCAAAACGGGGCGCTACTTTAAGTACAATTAGTTTTCGTATTTTATTTGGAAATTCGCATGTCGAATTGGAAAAGGGTCCTGTTGATTATAACGGGTGGTATCGCGGCGTATAAAAGCCTCGAGCTGATCCGTGATTTGCAGCGCCGGAAAATTGCTGTTCGCTGTATCCTGACCCGGGCTGGGGCTGAGTTCGTCACGCCCATGGCGCTGGCCGCCCTCAGCGGCGATAAAGTCTACCAGGATATTTTTTCCCTGACCGACGAAAGTGAAATGGGTCATATCGAATTGTCCCGGGATGCCGATTTAATCGTCGTCGCACCCGCCACCGCCAACATTATCGCCAAAATGCGGGCGGGGATCGCCGATGACCTGGCCTCGACCACTCTCCTAGCTACCGGTAAACCGGTCGTAATCGCGCCCGCCATGAATGTCCGCATGTGGGAACATGCGGCGACTCAGGAAAATATTGGTGTGTTAAAGGATCGCGGTATATCACTGATCGGCCCCAATGAAGGCGACATGGCGTGCAATGAGTTCGGCATGGGCCGGATGGCGGAACCTTCTAAAATCGTGGAGGAAATCACCACTTTTTTTAGCGTCCGAGCCGGCGATACCACGCCACGGTTGGGCGCGCGTAACGGTGTGTTGAGTGGTCGGCGGGCCGTGGTGACCAGCGGCCCCACCCATGAGGCGGTCGATCCGGTGCGATATCTCGCTAATCATTCGTCAGGCCGCCAGGGCCATGCGATCGCGGCAGCTCTGGCATCCTTAGGCGCCGAAACGATCCTTGTGGCCGGCCCGACCCAGCAGCCTGATCCTGCCGGCGTTACCGTCAAAAATGTTCAATCCGCCGTTGAAATGATGGCGGCCTGTCAGGCAGAACTGCCGGCCGACATCGTTATCTGCGCCGCCGCAGTGGCCGATTGGCGAGTGGCCAACCCTCCCCAGGACAAAATCAAAAAAGAGCGGGGCAAGAACGGCAACAAAACCAGCGCCCCGCCGGTGCTGCAATTGGAGGAAAATCCCGATATTCTAGCCTCCATCAGCACCCTCAAGACAGAGCGCCCAGCTTTGGTGGTCGGCTTTGCCGCCGAAACCAATTCAGTTATCGAGCATGCGAAATCCAAAAGAATTTCCAAGGGGTGCGATTGGATTGTCGCCAATGACGTCTCTCCCGGCACCGGCACATTCGGCGGCGACCACAATACGGTCCATGTTATTGACGGCGACGGTGTCGAGGACTGGCCGGTGATGTCCAAGGAAAAAATCGGATTCCGCCTGGCTGAGCGGATTGCCCAGTATTTGGAGACTTTCTCCTGATGACCGCAGCTAATTTATCTGTCGGCGTCCAGCGCCTATCCCATGGACGTGATCTGCCATTACCCGAAATTCAGACAGCGCAATCCGCTGGTGTCGATCTGTTGGCGGCGGTTGAAGGTCAGGTAACTCTGCAGCCGGGCGAACGCATGATCGTGCCGACCGGTCTAGCGATCGCCTTGCCGCCCGGCTACGAAGCCCAAGTGCGGCCGCGCTCCGGCCTTGCTATCAATCAGGGCGTCACCCTGGTTAACAGCCCAGGCACCATTGACGCCGACTATCGTGGGGAAATCGGTGCCATTGTCATCAATCACGGTTCAGAAGAGTTCGTCATCGAACGCGGCATGCGGATCGCCCAGATGGTGGTCGCACCCGTGATCGGGTTTTCCTGGAAGGAAATGGACGAATTACCGCAATCGGAACGGGGAGAGGGCGGGTTCGGGTCAACCGGCAATGCCCAAAAAGAATTAAGTGCCGGAAAAAGGAGCGAAGACTAGATTTACCACGTAAGGGGAAAAGTAAAAGAGAGCCATGCTAAGATTATCTAAGAAAATACTATTCGCCATTGAGGCTGTTGTCGACATCGCCTACCACGCCGGGAGCCAGCCGGTACAAAGTCGCGATATCACGCGCCGACAGGGTATTCCGCGGCGCTATTTGGAACAGGCATTACAGCAGTTGGTACGGGCTAACGTCCTGACCGGCATTCGCGGTCCCCGCGGCGGTTACAATCTGGCGAGAGAAAGGCGGCGCATTTCGGCGGGCGATATCGTGCGTGTGATGCGTCAACTTGAATCGGCTAACGATCCGCTGGAGCAGGACAACGGTTCCGAGTTAACCCGAACGGTCATTCGGCCCATGTGGCAGGAGGTTCAATCTGAAATGATGGTTCGTCTGGATGAAATCAGTGTCGACGACCTCTGCCAAGACGCCAACAAGGCGGGCGTCGACAGCGAAGGACGCCAAAGCCTAGATTTCACAATTTAAAATGAATTCATCCATGACATTTTGCACAAAGCAGTTGGGAGAGGGAATATAATGACCAATCAAAAAAGTGAATTTCGCGGACGCGTGTATGACAGCATCATCGATACCATCGGTGCTACTCCGTTGGTCAGGCTAAACCGCCTGCCGCAGGAAGAAGGGTGCGCTGCTGATATCATCTGCAAGTGTGAATTCTTCAATCCCCTGGCATCGGTCAAAGACCGTATCGGCTTTGCAATGATTAACGCCGCGGAAAAGGCGGGTTTGCTGAAACCTGGGGCGATCATTATTGAGCCGACATCCGGTAATACCGGGATCGCCTTGGCCTTTGTCTGCGCCGCCAAGGGCTATCGTCTGATCCTGACCATGCCCGAAAGCATGTCACTGGAACGGCGTAAAATGCTTTATTTGTTGGGGGCGGAGATCGTTTTGACACCGGCTGCCAAGGGTATGCCGGGCGCCATTGCCAAGGCAGAAGAATTGTTGGGTGACCATCCCGGCGCCTTTATTCCCCAGCAGTTCAGTAATGAGGCCAATCCGGAAATTCACCGCAATACGACTGCCGAGGAAATCTGGAACGATACGGACGGTAAGGTGGATGCTATTGTTTCAGGCGTCGGCACTGGTGGTACCCTGACCGGCGTTGCTGAAGTTATCAAACAGCGCAAACCGGAACTGAAGATGTTTGCAGTGGAGCCGGAAGACAGCCCAATCCTGTCCGGTGGCGTTCCCGGACCCCATAAAATCCAGGGTATCGGCGCCGGCTTTGTGCCCGATAATCTAAATACCAATATGATCGACGAAGTTATTCAAATCGGCAACGAAACCACCTTTTCCATCGCTCGGCGGGTCGCCGCAACCGAAGGACTGCCGATTGGCATATCTTCTGGTGCCGCCATCGCCGCCGCCATTGAAATCGGCACCCGGCCGGAAATGGCGGGTAAAATGATCGTTGCCATCGTACCGTCCTTTGCCGAACGTTACTTGTCGACCGCCCTGTTTGATGGCATTGACGGGCAGTAGTCCGGTGGCACCGGTATCGATGACCCATTCTGAAACGTAGTACGGTTGAATAATAGCATGGCGATAACGGATCAACAGGTTGAACGCTACGCCCGTCATATTTTATTGCCGGAAATCGGTGGCACCGGGCAGGCCAAGTTACTGAAATCCAGTGTCCTGGTGGTCGGCGGCGGCGGTCTTGGCGCTCCGGTTATACAGTATCTGGCCGCAGCGGGCGTGGGCACCATCGGCATTATCGACGACGACGAAGTCGATCTCAGCAATTTACAGCGTCAGGTTATTCATACCACCGACCGAGTGGGTATGAAAAAAGTCGAAAGCGCCCGGCAGTCCGTCGCCGCTCTCAATCCCGATGTTACCGTTAACGCCTTGGATTACCGCCTAACCGCGGACAATGCGCAAGAGATTATTACCCAGTACGATATCGTAGCTGACGGCTGCGATAATTTCGCCACCCGTTTTTTGATCAACGATACCTGCCATCTGATAGGAAAAACCCTCGTTTCAGGCGCCATTTTACGGTTTGATGGCCAGCTCATCACCTTTAAGACCCATGCCCGTAAATCTCAAGGTAAAGACGAGGAGACCGGGTATCCCTGCTACCGCTGTCTCTACCCCGCGCCACCGCCGCCGGATATGGTGCCGACCTGCGCCGAAGCCGGGGTCCTGGGTGCCCTTTGCGGTATTATCGGCTCGCTTCAGGCGGCAGAAGTGGTCAAGGAACTGATCGGCGCCGGCGACAGCCTGGCCGGCTCACTGCTGATCTTCGACGGGCTCAGATCTGATTTTCGCAAGGTTAGAATCAAACCAGACCCGGCCTGTAGACTGTGCGGAGAAGAAGCCACGATAAACGATTTATCGGGCATTTATTAGTTTTCCCTCAAACGCCGGGCGCATCCTCCGCTCACTTAGCTTACGGCGCAGGGGCGCCGGCCTGTGGTCTCAGGCTTCAAAAGTCCAATTGGACTTTTGTAAAATCTACTACCTATATAATTTTCAAACCCAAGTTCATTACTGAACTTTGGCAAGCGCGGCTGCNCGCAGCGCCTTATGGCGCGTAAGCCAAGTGAGCGGAGGATGCGCCCGGGGTTTGAAGGGAAAAAATATTCCAGGAATACTGTTTATAGAAGCGTTTCCAATACCCGGTCGGGTGGGTTATCACTGTCGACAAAGACTTTCATATTGATGATGGCCCGTTCACCCATGGCGATGCGGCCTTCGAAAGTTGCCGATCCCACATGAGGCAACAGTACAACATTCTCCATATCGAGCAATTTAGGGTGCACGGCCGGCTCATTTTCGAATACGTCCAGACCAGCGCCGGCAATGGTGCCCGCTTCCAACAGCGCCACCAGCGCCGTTTCATCGATGATATTACCACGGGAGGTATTGACGATATAGCTGTGCGACTGCATCAGCTTAAGTCGGCGTTCCGACAGAAGATGGTAGGTGGCGGGGGTTGACGGACAGGTCACGGAGATGATGTCCATATGGGCCAGCATCTGATCGAGACTTTCCCAGTAGGTTGCTTCTAGCTCGGCCTCAATATCTTCGTGCACCCGGTGGCGATTGTGATAGTGGACGGATAAGCCAAAGCCATGGGCGCGCTGGGCAACGGCGGTGCCGATCCGGCCTAAACCGATTATACCAAGCCGCTTATCGTGAATGCGGTGGCCCATAAGACTGGTGGGCCGCCAGCCATCCCACTTACCGGACCGCAAAATGCGTTCCGCCCGGCCAAGCCGCCTTGGGGTCATGAGGATCAGGGCCATGGTCAGATCAGCCGTATCCTCGGTTAGCACGTCCGGGGTGTTGGTAACGACGATGTTTCGTTTTGATGCCGCCGAGAGATCGATGTGATCGACCCCGTTACCGAAATTAGCGAGCATTTTCATATTGTTGCTGGCAGCCTCTATGATCTCAGCATCGATACTGTCGGTCACGGTGGGAACCAGGATTTCGCAGGACTGAACAGCTTCGATCAATTGCTCCCGGGTCAGGGCGACATCATCCAAATTCAGCGTGGCGTCGAACAATTCCATCATCCGGGTTTCGACGGCATCTGGCAATTTTCGCGTTACGACAACTTTGATTTTTTTACTCAATGACTATGCCTCCCCGCGGATACTTTAATCTGGGCCTCTATAGCTGGGTTTATAAGGCTGGCCATAGCAATATGATCAGGACTTGTCCAGCTACGAGTTTATGACCTTTTGTTAGTTTTAAAATAGCGTCAGCTGGAGTTTGAAGAAACAGAAAAATATTCTTCAAATTCAATTAGAATGGTTGACCGCTACCACTTGAGGTTTGATATAGTAGTTCTTTATCATAAATTCGGATTCTTAACGTAAAATCAATTGCATGCGTAAAATAAAGAAATCGTTCTTGGTCGCTTCCATTTTCTTATTGGGTCTGCCTTTCGAGGCCTGGAGCCAGGCACCGCCCGCCGGAACCGGCCTGCCGTTGCCGCGGTTTGTGTCAATCCGTTCCGAAGAAGTCAACATGCGCACGGGACCCGGCGTCCGCTATCCCGTTGATTGGGTTTACCACCGTAAATCCATGCCCGTTGAAGTGGTCAACGAATTTGGTACCTGGCGGAAGGTGCGGGACGTCAGGGGCGGCCAGGGATGGATTCACCAAAGCATGCTGAGCAGCCGGCGCACCATGGTCGTAACCGGACAGATCCGTACCATCCGCAAGCGGGCCGATGTGAAATCGCCGCCGCTGGCCCGGGTTGAACCAGGCGCCATGGGAAAATTGCTGCAATGTCCCGATGGACTGGGATGGTGTGAAGTAAAAATCGGCGACTTTAAAGGCTGGTTCCGGCGGGTCGAATTCTGGGGCGTTTATCCCAAGGAAACGTTAAAATAATTCCGCCGCCCTTACCGCTATTCCTTATCACGCTTATTGAATATCCTGTGCTAAAGCAGCGCGTGAAACTTCCGGCAAAATGGTCATATGACCGTAATTGGGATGATTGATCCCGACCATGACGCGGGCGTCGGCTTTTTTGAATTTGGTAATTTGCACGTCAGACAATTGAAAATGGATGAACTGGACGGAAGAAGCCTTACCGGCTTCGTTGGTCCGCTCAACGTCGTCTTCCGGCGTGGCCGTAATGGAATCACCGTCGATTTCCAGCACGAAGGAATTTTCGACACCGCCTATATCGGACAAAAACAAATGACGCTTATCGGCGTCGTCGATCTCGAACATGACAGTGGCCACCAATTCATTCCCATTTGGAATCAAAGGGTTATAAGCTAGCAATTCGTCCTTAAGCTGTTCTTCTCCGCCTTTTTCGATCCTCAGCATTTCGTGGACTTGGTACCACATGGTGTCGTAGCATTCGAAATAAAATGTCGCATAGGGCCCCACCGAAAGCCGCCGCGGCTTTTTCAATTCAGCAATTTCGGCCCGGCGCTGAATTCGAATTTCCTCATATGCGGCTAGGTCGAGAATATCTTCTTTGGTCAGTTCTGTTTTTGTGGTCACGCGTACTTGTCCTTTGGGCTAAAAACCGTATGCCTTGGCAAACAACTGGATAGGATGCTGGATATTATCCGCCGAACATCTATTTGCCAATTCAGGTCCGCCATCGTCAAATTTCGCCAGGCCCTGCAGGATATGGTCTCGGGCCAGCGGGCATTCGGACACCACATAACCTGCAGCGCTTTCGAGAGCTTTACGAGCCGCCGGCCGGCCGATTTTCAATGCAATTTCGAAATTTTCCTTCATCACGCCCCAGGAGCCGCCATGTCCCGAGCAGCGTTCTATAAAATTGATTTCGGTGTCCGGAATGAGCCGTAGCATGTCAGCTGCTTTCGGTCCCATATTTTGAGCCCGCGCATGGCAGGCAAAATGCAGCGAAACAGACCCGTCAAGCGGCTGTAGTCCATCGGCTAGGCCCTCGTTCTTGGCGATATCGACGACGTATTCGGCGATGTCAGAGGTCGCGGCACTTATCTTTTTGACATTTTCGTCATCGGGTACGATCAGGGGCCATTCGAATTTTAGCATCAATGCGCAGGATGGGGTCAGCGCCAGAATGTCATAGCCCCGGTTAATCCAGCCAGCCAATTCGGCAGCGACTTTTTTGGCATTCTCCACCACACGGGCGATGTCGCCCTGTTCCAACTGGGGCATACCGCAACAGGACGGATAAACCACTTCGGTCTCAACGCCGTTTCTGGCCAGCACCACCCGCGTCGCCTCCCCGATGGCGGGGCTGTTGTAATTGACGAAACAGGTGGCGTAGAGCGCTGCCTTCCGGCCGTGGGCCGGCGCGTTAACATTTAGATCAGGAATTCCGGCGGTGCTATTTTCAAAAGCCGGCGCATGGTATTTGGGTAAATCGGCGTCCCGGTGTATACCGGCTATCGATTCCAAAACGGGGCGGGTCAGGTTGTTACCGCTTTTTGACGCCCAGTTAGCTAGGTGCGCCGCCTTGCCGACCAGTCGGCCATTGCGGTCAGTTTCCGTCAACTGGCGATGGGCAAATCCCACCTTACCTTGATCAAACTCCATTTTTCGGTAGCGCAGCATCAGATGGGGGAAATCGAGATCAAATTCATGGGGCGGCACATAAGGGCACTTGGTCATAAAACACATATCGCAAAGGGTGCAGGCGTCCACCACCGGTTTAAAACCGGCGCTGTTGACGGTGTCCAGTTGGCCGCTTTCCGACTCATCGATTAAATCAAACAATTTCGGAAAGCTGTCGCACAAATTGAAGCAGCGGCGACAGCCGTGGCAGATATCGAAAACCCGCCGCAATTCTGCGTTGATTTTATCCGGATCGTTAAAATCCGCCTCGCGCCAGGGAATTTGATGGCGGATGGGCGCTCCCAAACTTCCTTCAGACA
>PBQI01000064.1 GCA_002725625.1 Rhodospirillaceae bacterium
GTGCCATATCAATGGCGATTGATCGGGATAATCCGGCCACACCCATTTTTGCCGAAGCGTAATTGGCTTGGCCGAAATTTCCAATCAAACCGGAAACGGACGTCATATGAACGAATACGCCTAATTCCTGCTCTTTGAAATAAGGTGCCGCCGCACGGGCAACATTGTAGCAGCCGTTTAAGTTGACATTGATAACAGCATTCCAGTCCGCCTCTTCCATCTTATGAAATATGGTATCTCGCAAAATTCCGGCGTTATTCACTACTGCATCAATGCTGCCAAACTCATTTACAGCGGCGGCCACCAAATTTTCGGCGCCTTCCTTGGACGATATATCATTCGTGTTGAATCCGGCAGTTCCACCTGCAGCTTGAATTTCGGCTGCGACTTCACTAGCCGGTCCTTGATCGGCGCCCTCTCCATGGAGACCTGTCCCCAGATCGTTGACCATAACTTTAGCGCCTTCAGCAGCCATCATGAGCGCTACTTCCCGGCCAATCCCTCGACCGCCACCGGTGATTGCGACGACTTTGTCTTGCATCATCCCCATTTTAACCTTGCCCCCTACCCCTTAGGTTCTTCCGTCATTTTATCCAGATGATAATCGACATTACCGAACTGCGTATCAATCACGGTTAACCGCTTGAAATAATGACTGACCATCAGCTCATCGGTCATACCCATGCCACCATGAAGCTGGACCGCCTGCTGGCCGACGAAGCGACCGCTGCGCCCAATTTGCACCTTGGCTGCCGATAATGATTTTCGACGTTTGTTTGCGTCTTCATTTTCGAGCTTTAGACTCGCCATATAAGACATGGATCGGGACTGCTCTAATTCCATATACATATCAACCATGCGGTGCTGTAGCACCTGAAACGAACCGATGTTGGTGCCGAACTGATTGCGCGTTTTAAGATACTCTAGCGTCGCGTCACACAATGCATCCATGGCCCCAACAGCCTCAGCGCATAAAGCTGCAATTCCATGGTCAATGGCTAATTCGATTTCCGGATAGGCACTATCGAAATTCCCTAATACGGCGTCCTGATTGACTGATATATTTCTTAGGACAACTTCTGCAGCCCTTAACCCATCAATAGTTGGGTATTCCCGAATGGTAAGGCCGTCAGCTGCCGCGTCCACGATAAATAGAGTAACGCCATTGGTGTCGCGTGATTGACCGCTGGTACGGGCGGATACGATGAAATGATCGGCGCTGGCGCCGTGAAGCACTACGGATTTGTGACCACTTAGGAGAAATTTATCACCCTGTTTTTCGGCATTTGTTTCAACATCCGCCAGGTTGAAGCGTGATTGCGGTTCGGCATACGCGAAAGCCAGCTTTAATTCACCGGCCATCAAACCGGGTATCAATTGCGCATTTTGCTCCGGTGAACCGCACCGGCTGACCAGCCCCCCGCTCAAGACTATTCCGGGCAGGTATGGTTCAACTAGAAGGCCTTTGCCGATTGCCTCCATCAGGATCATGGTTTCGACGGGCGACCCAGCAAATCCTCCATTTTCCTCCGGGAACGGCATACCCAACCAGCCCAGTTCGGCCATCTGTCGCCATACCGTCGGATCGTATCCTATCGGACTACCGAGAATATCGTGCCGCTTATCGAAATCGTAATCCTGCAGAACAAATTTTTCGGCGCTGTCCTTAAGGAGTTGTTGTTCTTCATTCAGCGTAAAATCCATAGCGCACAATACCTAGCGTCCGAGAACTGCTTTAGCCAGGATATTGCTATAACTAAATGAATTTTTTTCATAAGCTGCGTGATTAGCGGATTGTCAGGAAAACGACATCCGATACAATTCAGTTAGGAAGACGATAATCGGAGGGGTAGATACCAAAATGAACAACAGTGGAATTAAGAAGACGGCACCACTCTTGGCAGGTGACCGCCCTCCTTCCGGCTATACGCGCGATCCCGAATATAACGGTATGATCAAGGACGTGGACGTTCTGGTAGCCATGCGCGACAACGTCAATTTATGTATCGATATTTATCGGCCCGAAGCGGACGGCAAGTTTCCGGTTCTTCTCGCTTTCGCCATATACAATAAAGATCTACAGGGACCAGACGTTGCTGAACATCTGCCCGCCCAACCTGCCTGGTCGACATTGTGGGCCGGTCCTTTGGAAGCCGGCGATACCAAGTTCCTAGTCTCACGCGGTTATGTTCATATCATAGGCTGTCCGCGTGGTATCGGCAAATCCGAGGATGGTGGCTCGCGTGAATGGGATTGCTATGACTTGATTGAATGGATCGCGGAGCAACCTTGGTGCGACGGCAATGTCGGCATGATCGGAATTTCAGGATTTGGCGCTGAGCAGCTTGCCGTAGCGAAACAGCAACCGCCTCATCTGAAAGCGATCTTTCCGTTCGATTCCCGTGGNGCCTTTGGCCCCATGGGCGGGTTTCGNGATGAGTATCCTGGCGGCGTTATTCATTTGTTCCGTTATCTCATTGGGCATTTTTCNGCCTTTCATCAGGATCGGGGGCAACCTGGCAAACTTCCGCCGGATCGCGACGTAAAGTGGCAGGAAGCGATGCAAAATCCTGACTATCGGATGTATCCTCATATTTACAATGTGCTGACCCAGAAAGGGCAGCACATGCCGATGTATTTCGATGTTTTGATTGATCCCTATGACCGCGAAGAATTCGTCGAATATAGCGAAAATAGTTTTGCTGATATTAAGGTGCCGACTTACACCGGATCAGGCTGGTACGGCTACTCCTACAAAACCCACCTCAATGGCTGCCAAACCTGGTTCAAGCGCATAAAAGCGCCGAAAAAACTGCTATTGACCGGTCCAGCGCATCTGGAGCGGCCGTTTCATTCTTTCCACGACGAAATTCTAAAATGGTACGATAAATGGCTCAAAGGCATTGATACCGGCATCGAAGATGAAGCACCGGTTACGTACTGGGTCATGGGCGAAAATAATTGGCGCACGGCGGATGATTGGCCGGTGCCGAATACGCAGTGGACGAAATTTTATCTGCAAAGCTGGGAAAGGCTTTCCACGGAAGTAGCCGAACCGGCCAGTGCAGTCGAATATCAGGCGCCGGACGCTTTTGTGCAAATGCCCCCGACCCAAACCAATACCATTGAAAAATTGCGCTATCTCACCGGGCCTCTAGCCGATGATCTGCTCGTCGCCGGACCTATGGTAATGAATCTTTTCGCTGCCATTGATCAAACCGACACCAACTGGATTGTCATCATTAAAGATGTCGGACCCCATGAAAGCGTTCAGACAGCACGCGAAGGCGAATACAGCATTCCCGATGATTTACCTGAACGGGAAGTAACGCGCGGTTGGCTCAAGGCATCACACCGGGCCATTGACGAGAAACGGTCAGAGCTATGGAAACCGTGGCATCCCCTTACCCGCGAGGCGCAAAAGCCAGTTACTCCGGGGGATATTGAAGAATATGCCATCGAAATTCTTGCCACCGGCAATATGTTCAAACGGGGACATCGAATTTGTGTGGAAATAACCAGTCTGGACCTGTCAACGGGCGTGGCCGGTGCAACCAATGTCGAATACATCCCTTATCACATTTGTAGCAGCAAAACGACGCTGCACAAGATCTACCATGACCGGGAACGCCCATCGCACCTCCTGGTACCGGTTGTTCCGCTTGATGGTGAAACGTCGGTTTTTCCGAACCATATACGTCTGAACAGTCGGTCTTTGAGAGAAAACTGGTGATATAGCGCGCCCACAATGTGGGGTACGATCAGCGCCACCAGCAGTTTAACCATGGTGCCATGCCCAATCAGCGTGGGAAAAGCGAAGAAATCTTCCGGAAGAGAGCCATTTCCGGCGAACACAATATCAACCAGACCGGACTTGTACGGCGATACCGATACCGCTGCCAGCAACCAACAGCGCCGTGATATTCAAGGCGTAGTGTGCCACTACGCCCAGCTTATCAAGAAACGTATTTCCAGTTTCGGCATGAACGGGTTGAACAGTTTTTTTCCGCCATGACATCCGCCATCGCCAGACCCAGGCCGCTCGCGGCTCCTGTTATGAATACGATCCGATCTTGAACAATTCTATCGGATGATTACTGACTTCCGATACTTAATACACTCACTGAGGATTGTTTAATTGATTGATTCGCCTAGATTTTGACGAATTTTGTTTATCAGATTTTGAAAAGATTTAATTTCTGATTTGGTCAAACCAGCTGTGGCAATTTTATTAACATCCACCGCGTAAGAAACCAGTGCCGTTTCCAGGTTTCTTCCCTTTTTCGTCAAGTGAATCGTATTCGCTCTTTTATCTTTCTCATTTTTTTTGCGAACTATAACACCTTGCTTTTCCATCCTTAGAAGAGCGCTTTGTGTTGTCGGTTCCGTAGTCGCAACTCGGTCACTGAGTTCGCGCTGGCTTAGTCCCTCTTCGTCCCACAAAACCCGGAGCAAATACCATTGCGCCGTGGAAATGTTATGTTTCTGCAAATTTGCGCGCAGCACTTTTTGCAGTTTCATAGTGGTGTCTCTAATTAGAAAACCGGTACTTTTTGAGGTTGGTAAAGGTGACTTCGTTTTTCTGTTTTTTACCGTCATATCTTTTAAACAATTGTCAAATTAAATTATAATGATTTCTAACTTTATATCATTTTTACTTAAGTTGGCTATTCTTATGTGAATACGGTCAATTTCCAACTGGTCTTCGAAGGTCGATAAATCGACGATTGGATTATCAGGTAAATCATGATCCCGCTGCACGACCCGGCCCGAATCCGTAATGTGTAGTCCAAATATGTGGTTGAGGAGAACCGTCTTACCTCACCCGGAATTGACGACAATGGCGAAGAAATCGCTGCGTTCGATTTCCAAATCAACTCCCCCGCAACAACTTGTTGTCATTGATCTCTTTTTGGAACCCTTCGACACGTATTTCTACCTTGGGGGAAATATCTGTTGCGATGCCGGTCGACATCATTATCGCCCACAATTCGTTGAATTATTGGCGATAATGTGACCGAATTTTTTTCTTTTTTAATTGATGATAATATATGCATTTGCATCTTTATCAGAATTTGCTATTATTCGACTCACAAAATCATTTTTGAGTTTTTGTTTGAAAACTATGATTTAAAACGGAAACAGGCTGGTAAGAGGATTATTATTAGGTAAAACAATACGGAATTACGGTTTTTTGTTGACAAACGACAGTAAACCACTTTTTAATTGTTATTATTACAATTACTAAGTGGTAGAAAACAGGAAATGCCCCTCATTCCTATAACTACCCTCTTCTTCCGTCAGTTTTAAAAACAGGAAACAGAGATGGCTATTCAAGAGATATCCCAGGCAGACAAAGCAAAACCAATCCATGCTGCAAATATGGCGAGTGCCGATGAACTTATCGGACGCGGAGTCAGGGAAGGCGCTGAACTATTCCGGGTTTGGTTTAACGAACTCAGCAGTGTCGCAGAAAACGGTGGTGGCGCGGCCTATGTATTTGTAATGGGCAGCATGAACGAAGTCCTGAAGGCCTTTGATATGCCCGTGAGCTTTCCGGAAGTGAACTCATTACAAACCGCCATCCGGCGGGTATCCCGGGATTATCTCAATGAAGCTGAGGATTATGGTTATTCGCCTGATATCTGTGGCTATGTGAAAGCCGATGTGGCCATGCAGTTGGCCGGCGGCAAACACCCCATGGGCACCATTCCCAAGCCAAGCGTCGCTGTGCTCACCAACGCCTGTAATACCTACATTAAATGGGCGGAAATCTGGGAACGCTTGTATGATGTGCCGATGTTCACCATGGATATCCCGGGCACCCGCGCTTTTGCCGACAAAAGCCAGCCCGGCAGCGATGATTTCAAATTCGAAGCCAAATATGTGCTGGGTCAGGTCAAGGAACTGATTGAGATCTGTGAAAAGGTCAATGGCAAGAAATTCGATATCGACAAATTCCGTGAAGTGCTTGGCTACGCCAACCGCATGAGCGAAATGTGGGACAAAATAATCAAGCTCAATGCAAATCAGCCCGCCATGTTCAATGCTTTGACTGACGGAACCGTTTATCTTGGCATGGCCAATGGATTCCGCGGCACCAAAGAAGGCGCCGAATATTTTGATCGCCTGCATGAAGAAATGACCTACCGCGCCGACAACGACATTGGCATCCAACTGAAAAGTGAAGATGGCCCTTATGGTATGGACCAGCAATTTCGTCTCGCCTTCGTCGGTGTTCCCTGCTATCCCATCTTCAGCCGTTTCAACAACATGTTCACCGATTGGGGCGGAGTATTCGTGACCTCCTCCTATCTGTGGTTCGCATCTGGCGGTACCTGCGCCGGATTCCAGTACGATCTGGATAATCCCCTGGAAAGCTTCGCCGAAGGCCAACTTTTGATGGTCCGGGAAGCCATGGACAGCATGTTCCACCAGGCGCTGACCATGAAACAGGCCTCCCAGGACTTCGCCTTGGACGGTGTCGTCTATCATCCGATCAAAAGCTGCCGGACAGTTTCTACCGGTCTGGCAGATCAGCGGCGGTACGTTTCCGAAGAGCTGGGCCTGCCGACGCTGTTCTTTGAATCCGATCTGATGGACCCACAAGTGGTCTCTGAAGCGCAAATGAAAAACCGAGCCGATGCCTTTTTCGAAGGACTGATCTCACGGCGCCAACAGGCGGCCGTTTAATTCTAATTGAAATAGTGAAAGCACGATCATGACCGACAAACGTTATTTCACCGAATGGCAAGGTAAAACCCTCGAACAAATTTTCCATCTGGCGCGGGAACTGGCCGAAGACCCCACCTACCCCACCGTTGCCGCATGGCGGAAAGACGGCGGTACGGTGTTGGGGCATTTCCAGGTCTACTTCCCTGAAGAAATCGCCCACGCAGCTGGGATGCTGCCGGTCAAGATCAAGGGGGCCCAGACAGACGGCACGGAATCGGAATCCCGTTTCGGATCGTATTTGTGCTCGATTATCAAAACATCCCTTGATATCGCGCTGACCAAGGATATCGAACTGGATTTGTTCATCACCCACCCGATCTGTGACGCCGCCCGCAATCTCGGCGCCATCTGGGGGCGAAATTTTGAATATAAGTGCCAAATTTTGTACCTGCCGCAAAACCCCAATTCCAAATTCGCTCAGGAATATCTGGGCAATGAATATCAACGGGTGATCCGCGATATCGAGGCGACGACCGGTAAAAAAATTTCTGATGACGACCTAAAGAATTCCATTGAGGTCTACAACAAAGGCCGGAAGCTCTTGCGCGATCTGTATGATATCCGGCGCGAGACACCGTGGCTGATCGGCGCTGATGACTCACTTTCCCTGATCTCCTTGGCCGGCTTCCTGCCCAAAGAGGAATTCAACGATTTTCTCGAAACGGTGCTGGATATGATCCGCGCCCGGCCGGCCAAAAAACAAGATAAAATGCGTGTGGTCTTTGAAGGCGGCTTTTGTGAAATGCCGCCGATCGATCTGCTGCAAACCGTATCCCGCTCCTGCTACGTGGTCGATGACGATCTGATGATCGGTTTGCGGTTTATTTTGGACCATGTGCCGACGGACGGCGACCCGATAGACAATCTGGCTCACGCCTAT
>PBQI01000065.1 GCA_002725625.1 Rhodospirillaceae bacterium
CCGCTCCCTCGGGAAGACGCTCTTCCATAACCTTCTCCGGTACGGGTTCGCCCGAGGCAAAAATAAGTGCCTCCAGTAGTCGCAAATGGTGTCCGTCAATTTCATTCATTCGATTTTATGCTTTGATATTAATTTTTAATTCTAATTCTAGTTTTCAAGGGGACGGTCAGCCGCCCGAATAAATATTGGGCCGAAATTCTCCCCTTGCCGAATTTGCATTTTTCCTTCCTTGGTCAACTGCAGGGCGGCCACAAAAGTCGAAGACAGGGCCGACCGGCTGATAATATCACCGCGTAGTTCGATAGGTAGGAATTGTTCAATCCCAGACCAATCAACCATTTTGCCTAACATGCCAACTAATTGATGCCGAATATCATCGGGTGAAAAAAGATCTGATCCCTGAATATGCAGGGTTTTGACGTTTGATCGATGGGTATGCTCACCGTAGGCGCTTAATAAATCAAACAATGTAACCTCAAAAATCGACGTCGAGTTATAGCCGAATCTCTCGGTCTCACCCCGCTTGAAAAATTCTTTGCCCAATTGAGGCCGTGCCATCAATCGGGCCCCAGCATCCTGCATACCCTCCAGGCGGCGCAGCTGGAAAGCCAGCGCATCAGCCATTTCTTCACCGGTCGGTTCATCCTCTTCCGATAAATCAGGCAATAAAAGGCGCGATTTCAGGTAGGCAAGCCAGGCTGCCATGACCAGGTAATCAGCCGCCAATTCCAGATTGGAGCGCCGAAGTGCCGCCACCCACAGAAGATACTGGTCCGCTAATTCGAGAATGGAAATCTGCGTCAGATCAACTTTTTGATCCCGGGCCAGCGTCAGAAGTACGTCGATAGGGCCTTCGAAGCCGCCGACGTCAACGACAAGTTCGATACCCGGCGCCGCATTAGCCCGCTCCTCTTCCTCAAAATCGTCAATTCGTTCGGACATGCTCTATCCAACACCAACTATGCTGAAAATGAATCGTGCCATTCCTAGTGCCGGCTTGCCGACGATCCACCAGAATACATTCAGTTCCCGGCCTATTAGATCGCCAATAAACGGCAGTAAAAACAACGCCCCTAGAATAATGGCAAAGCCCGCCCGTTCCAACCGTGCAACCTGACTCGACAAGGGGTCCGGCAAGATACCCACCGCAACCCGGCCGCCATCAAGGGGAGGAACCGGAATCATGTTGAAAATACAAAGGATTAAGTTAAAAAATACCGACATGCTCAAATTGGCGGCAAGCCAAGCGTGACTCCAGTCAGGCAGGTAAATCAGAATATGAAACAGTGCGGCGGACAGAAATGCGAGAATCAGATTTGTCAGCGGCCCAGCTATGGCTACGAGAACCATATCCCGCCGCGGATTGTTGAGGTTCCAAAAGGCTACCGGCACAGGCTTGGCATAGCCAAATGACATTTTCCCACCCGTAACCAACAACAGCATGGCGGGCAAAATAACAGTACCAAAGGGGTCAATGTGGCGGATTGGATTTAGGGTTAAACGCCCTTGCCGTTTAGCGGTATCATCCCCCAGTTTCCAGGCGACGAATCCGTGGGCTGTTTCATGCAGCACCACCGCCAACATGATCGGTAGTAGCCATGTCGAAATCTTAAACAGCAGAGTGTTTTCGTCCATCATCAGCTCGGTAGAGTCCCAATAAGTTTGTTGAGTCGGTCAAGCGCCCCGTCCCGGTCAAATTCCTCCGGTTCATGTAACCTGCCGAGTGCATCCTGCAAGTGTTGCTCCGCCGCATCCGTCATTTCTGGAACGGCCGTCGCGACCTCTTTCATTTCAAGCATATCGCCGCTGCAATGGAGGACAACATCGCAGCCGGCGTCGAGGGCGGATGTAGTCCTCTCGCCATATCCGCCGCTTAGTGCTTTCATGCAGAGATCATCGGTAATGAGAAAACCATCAAATCCGATTTCGTCTCTTATGATGTCTTTGATAACCGTGGCTGAACTTGTTGCCGGGTGCTCGGCATCCACCGCCCTATAAACGACATGCGCGGTCATGGCCATGGGCATATCAGCCAATTTGGCAAAAGGGGCGAAATCGGTTTGGTGCAGTTCGTCCCTAGGCGTATCGACCACAGGCAAGAGTATGTGGCTATCCACCTCGGCCCGGCCGTGGCCTGGGATATGTTTGACGACGGGTAATACACCGCCCGCCAAGAGACCATCGCAAACTGCCCGTCCCAATTCCGCTATTTGCCGAGGTTCCATCCCGAGAGCGCGATCCCCGATTATCGGGTCGGCATTTTTCTGCGGTACATCGAGCACTGGCAGACAATCAACATTAATACCGCATTCTAATAGATCATGGCCAATCAGCATGGCATTTAGATTGGCGGCTTCCTTGGCAATTTCCATGTTGATGTCGGCCAGCTCGGCAAATCTGGCGGCAGCTGGAGGATGACGCCAATGAGGTGGCTTCATCCTGACAACCCGACCACCTTCCTGGTCAATCAAGATAGGCGCCGTTCCACTTCCGATACAGTCCCGAAGATCATTCACCAGTTTTTTCAGCTGTGCCGGAGACTGGCAATTGCGGGCGAACAAAATAAAGCCCGCCGGATTTGCATCAGTGAAAAAAGCTTTTTCATCAACGCCGAGTTCCAAGCCAGCGCAGCCATATATTGCGGCGGTGGACCTGGCTTTCCCCATCGTTACTTCTTAGGTCGAACGACGAGGCAACCGACCTTCTGCTTAACCAGCGCCTGGCAAAGAGTTTTCGCCGCCGTTAAGTCGGCAATTGGACCGGCCCGCAGGCGGTAAAAGATGCCTTTGTTGCCAAGGTCCGCCCGTACCACGTTAAGTGACAATTGGCCGAGCAAGGAATTGTGCTTTTTGCTAAGACGCTGCCATTCCGATTGAGCCGCTTCCTGCTTGCGCACGGCTGCAAGTTGAATCTGATAGCCATCGCCGGGAGCAGCCTTAACAGGTGCCGGTTTCGCTGTCGCTTTCTTCGCTGCGGGTTCCGGTTCTTTTACGAGCGGCGGTGGCGGGACTGCCGAGGGCTTGGTTGCCGCAATTACCTCCCGAACTGTCGGTGGCGCACTTTTGGGCTCCGGTGGCGGGGTAGATTTAGGGCCTTCGGCTGCAGATGTTACAGCTGTGGTTTCGGGCTCCCCTTTTGCATCAGGCTGGGAGGGTAATTCTGCTTTATCAACCGGCTTTTGTTCAGGCGGCGACAAGGGCACTTCCGGCCGCGGCAATAAGTTTTCCATGTTGGCTTCGGGTGGTTTCTTTTCCAGCCGGTCGTAAACCAGCTTATCTCGGTTGGGAATATCGATGCCGCCCGGTTGCTCTGGCCGAACCTTCATTGGCCCTTCCGGCGCACGCACCACAGGCAATTCATCAGCTTTTCTGCCAATCAGCCCGTCGCCCCATTGTTCCCAGATGGCATAGGCACCGCCACCAAACAACACCAGCAGGATAGCCCACTTCAATCCGCTCTTATTTCGGGGACGTTGACGGCTGACCCGTTCAAATTCCAGGGTGTCCGTTTTTAAATTATCCTCATTCAGGTCCGGGATTTCCTCAAGGGGTGGATTTTTCTCCTGAGCCGACGCCTCATACCAGTCCTCGCTTTCTTTATTGGAAGGAGAGTCGCCAAAACCAGGTTCTATTTTGCCCGTTTCGCTAGAATCTTTTTTCGGATCATTGTTCGGGTCTTTTTCACCTGGGGCCATTGCTACATCTCCTCAACCGGAACAACGCCCATCACCTGTAACCCTGAAGCGATCACCGTTGCCAGAGCTGACACCATGGCGAGACGTGCTGACGTTAGAGCCACATCTTCTTCGGTCAAGAATCGCAAGCTCGTGTCCTCCTTGCTGCCTTTTGTCCATAACGCATGAAACAATGACGATAAATCATGCAAATAATAAGCGATCCGGTGAGGTTCATGGGCTTCCGCGGCGCTTTCGACGATGCGGGGCCATGTCGCCATCATTTTGATCAAAGCAAGCTCCGCTGAATCAGTCAAGCGGTCCAGTTCCGCATTGGCTAGCCGAGCTGGCGTAAAATCAATGTCTTTGAACATTTCGGTAGCATGGCGCAAAACCGACCGACAGCGAGCATGAGAATATTGCACGTAAAAAACTGGATTGTCCCGACTTTGCTCCATTACCTTGGTAAGGTCAAAATCCAGAGCGGCATCATTTTTACGCGTGAGCATAATAAAGCGCACAACATCCTTACCGACCTGATCGATGACTTCACGCAACGTAACAAACGTGCCGGCGCGCTTGGACATTTTTACCGGCTCGCCGTTCTCCATAAGATTCACCATCTGACAAAGCTTGACGTCGAGATCACCTCGTTCTTCGGTCAACGCCTTAACGGCAGCCTGCATGCGTTTGACGTAGCCGCCATGATCGGCGCCCCAAACGTCGATCATCTCAGGAAATCCTCGCTGGAACTTATCGAGATGGTACGCCATGTCGGTAGCGAAATATGTCCAGGACCCGTCGGATTTTTGTATCGGCCGGTCAACATCGTCGCCGAAATCCGTTGCCCGGAACAGCGTCTGCGGCCGGGCTTCCCAATCGTTAGTTTTTTTACCCTTGGGCGGTTCCAAGACTCCGGTGTAGATTAATTCCCGGCTTACCAACGCCTCTACAACCCGATCGACGCCGCCTTGCATCACCAGTTCCCGTTCAGAACTGAATGCCTCATGGCTGACTCCAAGGGCCGCCAAATCGTCGCGGATTAAATCCATCATTGCTTCGGATGCATAGGTGCCGAGAGGTTCCAGCCAGTTGATCTCCTCTTCACCAAGCCATTTGTCGCCGATTTCCCCGGCCAGCTTCTGAGCCGGAGCGACCAGATAGTCACCAGGGTACAAATCTTCCGGCATTTCCCCGACATCTTCACCCAGCGCTTCCCGGTAGCGAAAATGCAGAGACCGCGCGAGGGCTTCCACCTGGGCCCCGGCATCATTGATGTAATATTCCTTGGTAACGGCGAATCCGGCCTTGACCAAAAGGTTGGCTAATACATCGCCGATCACTGCTCCTCTACCATGACCAACATGCATCGGCCCGGTGGGGTTGGCGGAGACATACTCAACGTTGACTTCCCTACCCTGTCCAACATTCGAGTTGCCGTATTCTGTGCCAGCCTCAAGAACCTCAGCCAATCGCGCGCACCAGAATTCTTTGCTCAGGACAATATTGATAAATCCTGGGCCGGCTATTTCAGCGCTGGTTACGTCATCTAGTTTTATCAGTCCGTCGACTATTTTTCCAGCCAGATCATGAGGTTTCAAACCGGACGGTTTAGCCAGCACCATGGCCGCATTGGTCGCCAGATCACCATGGCTGGGATCGCGCGTCAGCTCTACATTAACCTTCGAGAAATCGGTACCAGCTGGCAGGGCACCGGCTTCGACCAAGGCATCGAGGATGGCGACAATTTTATCGCGCAAATATTCAAAGTGGTTCATGAGGTTCGGGCCTGGACGTCGATAAGTTTGGCGTATTCGTCAAGGGCAAAGCGGTCAGTCATACCGGCAATGTAGTCGCTGATCACCTGCGCCGTCTGCGCACTTCCCGGCGCCCCCAGTTTCCGGTGCCAACCGTTGGGCAGGCTTTGCGGTTCGGCCAGCAGCACCGTAAAGAGATCACGGACTACGCGGTGCGCCTTGCTGGTCATTCGGTTCATTTTATAATGACGATACATGTGGTCGAATAGAAAACTTTTCAGGGTCTTGTCGATATCGCGCATGCGTTCGGAAAAAGTAATCATCGGCAGCTTCAGAGCGCGCAATTCCTCCACCGATGAAGGTGAGGCTTCTTTTAAACGCTGTTGTGAATCTGTCAAACAATCCGTCACCATTTCACCGATCAAGCGACGCACCGCTTCGTGGATGGTACGGGACCGCGATATGTCGGGATATTCATCCCTGACCGACGCAAATATGTCGCCAACCAGTTCCAGTTCATAGAGGTCTTCAATAGCGAACAGATTGGCGCGCAATCCGTCATCGATGTCGTGGTTGTTATAGGCGATATCGTCGGCCAATGCCGCTGCCTGGGCTTCGGCACTAGCGTAGGTGCCGAGTTCTAAATCATAGATATCGTTATATTGGCGGATTTCACGAGGCAGTTCTTCACCATCACCGTGAACCACCAACGGCCCATTGTGCTTCACAATCCCTTCCAATGTTTCCCAAGTCAGATTGAGGCCTTCGAATTCCGGATACCGCGATTCGAGGCGGGTTATCACCGAAAGGGATTGGGCATTGTGGTCAAACCCGCCGTAAGGTTCCATCAACTCGGCCAGGGCGTCTTCTCCGGCATGACCGAAAGGCGGATGCCCGAGATCATGGGCCAGGGCTAGAGCTTCCGCCAAATCTTCATTGAGACCGAGATAGCGGGCAATAGAGCGGGCGATTTGCGCAACTTCCAAACTGTGGGTCAGACGCGTCCGATAGTGATCACCTTCGTGATTAACAAAAACCTGGGTTTTGTATTCGAGCCGCCGGAAGGCAGCCGAATGGATGATCCGGTCCCGGTCTCTTTGAAAACAGGATCGCGTTGCGCTGTCCGGCTCCGCATAGTAACGCCCCCGGCTTTTACCGGGATCACAGGCATAAGGTGCGGGTGGTGTGATCTCCATCGTGTTTTTTCTTTCTTATCTGCATTTGATTTTAAAGTACCGGGAAGACAGTTCCTCCGCAACGTTCCACCATCTGAATTTCCGGAATTTTGGATAATACCAATTCGGTTAAAATCTTGGATATATCCCTGGTATAGTCTTCTGGCGTAATTGAGGCTGGCACGCTTGTAAAATAAGGGATTTACATTATTGCCCATGATGAAGAGACGCAAGAAGTCCAACCACCCTAACTTGACGGGTTGTCGCATCGGGAAATCAGCTTAGTTTACGATGACGCAACCCGTACGACCTTGTTCGCCAAACAAATTCAGTGGAGAGTGGTGCCCTCATCACTGTTGATATTGTTGATGGCATCGGTCTGGTGCATTTTATTTCCCAATCCGAAGATTTATGTGAAGATATTAAAACTCGTCATTCTATTTGCTGGGATGGCGGCGATTTCCATGGTGATCATATTTCAATTATGGCAGTATCCAAAAAAAGTCGGGTTTGGAGACTAATGCCCACCGCTATTTAATCCTGTTTTTTCATGATCGGTGCCATCGTACTCGGCGGCTTTGTCTCGGTGATCAGCCTGGAAAAGATGGAAAAACCCATTTCAAATCAATTTGAATATAAGGGCCGGCCGAACAATTAGGTAGACGTCCGAAAATTCCGGAATTGACAAATTTGAATTCCGGCTTACATATCAACTGCGAACTGTTATTATTATTCGAACACATGAGTCATAGCTTAGAAGATATAAAATGTCCGCCACCAACACTATTTCGATAACGCTCAGCGCTGCCAAACGCGTGGGGGAACTTATTTCCGCTGAAGGTGGCGGCGCTTTGATGTTACGCATTGCCGTGTCGGCGGGCGGATGTTCCGGTTTCTCCTATGGATTTGATTTGGACGGCAAGCGTAACGAAGACGACGTGGTATTCGAGGATCACGGTATAAAAGTGATCGTGGACAAAATGTCTCTAGAAATTCTCGGCAACACAGAAATTGATTTTGCCGATGATCTGATGGGTGCCGCCTTTAAGCTTAATATTCCCAACGCCACCTCGTCCTGCGGATGCGGCGTGTCATTTGCCGTTTAGCCGCCGCGCAGGCTGTGCTAAATATAGCGCATGGTTAAAATCGCTACCTGGAATGTAAACTCTGTCAAAGCGCGCTTGGCGCATTTGCTGCAATGGCTTGATGAATTCGGCCCCGACATCGTTCTGCTGCAGGAATTGAAATGCATCGAAGAAAACTTCCCCGCCATGGAAATTGAAGACAAAGGCTACAATGTCGCCGTTGCCGGGCAGAAGACCTACAACGGTGTCGCGATTCTATCCAAATCACCGATCGATGTCGAGGAAACCCAGCTGCCGGGTGATCCCGGTGATGAACAGGCCCGCTACATCGAGGCTTTCACGGCCAATCTTCGGGTTGCCTCGATTTACTTTCCCAACGGCAATCCAGTCAAAGACGATTCCAAACACAGCGAAAAATTCAACTACAAGCTGGCTTTCATGGAACGGCTTTATCACCATACGAAAACGCTTTTGGTGACCGAGGATGCCTTGGTTTTGGGCGGTGACTACAATGTCATTCCTGAAGACGAGGACACCTATGATCCCAAAGCCTGGCTTGATGATGCCCTCTTTCAACCGGAAAGCCGCGCGGCCTGGCGAAAATTAAGTTACCTGGGACTGACAGAGGCCTTTCGATGTCTTAACGATGAAGCAGGTCACTATTCTCATTGGGACTACCGGGGCGGTGCCTGGAACCGCGACCAAGGAATCCGTATCGACCATCTATTTCTGTCACCGACTGCCGCCGACCGGTTAACGGCATCAGGAATTGATAGAACGCCCCGCGGGTGGGAGAAACCCTCCGACCATACACCGGTATGGTGCGATATCGATATTTGATAAGCCGATCCTCTAATTGACGATTCGGGCGCAGGGTAATTCGAAGGTGACCTTGGTGCCGTGGCCAATTGAACTGTTGATCTTCATACTGCCGCCATGCGCCTCAATAAGGCCTATAGTCAACGGCAGACCGAGACCGGAGCCTTCTCTTTCAGCTGTATCGAGGCGTGCGACCTGTTCAAACCTGGCAAGCGCCATTTCATCCCTGAATCATCCATGGCGATACCGTTAATTTTGCCATCAATCGTTATATCACCGCCCTCCGGTAAAAATTTGACGGCGTTGGATAGTAGATTAACAACGGCCAGCTTTATCCACCGGTCGTCCGCAATTAAAATCGGTAGGTCTTTATCAACTCTGTTGATGGGTCAAATACCGCCTTGACCAGCCCGCTGTTGCACCATGGGGATAGCCGAATCACTGAGTTCCCGCAAACTTATGGGGTTCTCGGTAAGTTCGAAATTGCCGGCCTCAATAGTGGAAACATCAAGTATGTCAGTAATCAATCCTAATAAAATGTTCGCCTAATTCCTTAATTCGGGCAACGGTCTCCTCTTGCCGAGAATCGACTATTTCTCCAAATATATCGTGAGCCAAGGCGTTAGAAAATCCGATGATAACGTTCAGCGAGGTCCGCAATTCATTTCTTATATTAGCAAGAAATTCTGATTCGGATCGATTGGCGACACAAAGCTGAGTTAACAAACAAGAACCTTCCCGTTATGTACTCGTAACTCCGGCGCCTATTGGCGTGTTTTCAAGGCGGAGAATAGCGTTTCAATCCCCCATCGGTTGCGATATGTGGATAGTGCCGTTTTGATCCTGATGCGACTTGTCACAACAATCAGCATCTCCCCGGTTTTCAATCGCATCATGGCGATCTTTATCGGCGTAGTTTCTTTTGACGGGTCAGCACCCAGATACCAAGTGCCCTTCAAGATACGGCCGTGACGCTTTCTCAGACGNGTCGCATGGAAGGGCAACTTTACCGGAACATGGTTCTNATTCCAGACACGCATGTTTCCTTTGAGACGTAAAACAAAGGAAATGCAGGTTTTTTCATGGATGATGCCAGAGACTGACGGTCTCGTTTTGAATAATCAGTATAACCAGCCAGACAAGCGTTTCGCGTCTTGTTCGCCACAGGGAAATATGCTCATTTAAGGACAGGGATAAAGACTTGGTCAGTGATTGATAAATATTCAGAGACTTTACCTCCAGCAGAGAACCTCAAAATATGAACCACTTTAGGTGCTCATCCCGTTAAGTCGGGTACTGTGGTTGTTGGATAAGGGTGGAATATAGTGAGTTACAAACTTTTTCAATAAGTTAGCCGCCAGAATTTGTGCCAGGGGCCGGTAAATTACGTATTTTCGCCAATTCTACGGTCATATCTTTGGCTTTTTTCGGTTTCATCTGCGCCATTACGGGCGCTAATTTCCGTTCTTTCATCCGTTCCGCAACCAACAAAAGAGTATCCAGTTCCATTTCCTCAAATATCTGCGCCGCATCTTTGGGCTTCATATTCTCGTATATTTTGACGAGACTTTGCATTTTGGCCTCTTCCTGCTCATCATGAGTTTTGATGAGATTTTGGATAGTGAGTTCCAAACGCTTCATTTCTTGAATTTTTTTATCGATACGGGTTTCGGCAGCTTTTAGCAAACCCTCCTGTAAGGTTAAATCTTCGGCGCGGGCATTTATCTCTTCCCGCCGATTGGCTAACTGCTGCAAAAGATCGATTTCGGTCTGGGTGAATAGCGTGGGATCGTCTCGGGGGTTATCCTCTTCTTCGCCATCATCCACTTTTGCAGCCTCCTGACCTCCAGCGTCACCATCGGCAGGTTCTTTTCCGTCATCCGTGTCCTGTCCATCATTTGCCGGTTCAGCGGGAGGTGGCGGCGGAGGTGGCTGCTGCGCCTGCACTTTGGCAACCGTCAGTGCATCCAGTGTCGATTCCAAACCGTTGAGAATATCGCTGACCTTTACAGAAAGCAACAATGCCGCAACAAAAATCGTTGTCGGCAATACTCTGAGTTTGGTTACAATTTTAAACATTCTCACCACTTTCTAATTTTTTATTCTTCGCCAGACTGGACGTTGTTAAAGCCGGTTATATCAATCACCTTACCGCCTGGAGCGCTTTGATAAGTTCTTTCTCAGCATCGGTTTTGGCCACTGATTTTTCGTGATCTTTTTCATCCCGAATCCCGTTCAATAGGCGGGGGGTACCGTCGTTACCGAGGTTATCTGATTGCTCATTGAGAACGCGCTCACCCAATGCCTGGCTGAGGACCTCGGCTTCAGACATATCAATATCGCGTCGGACATTCTCGAACCGCTCGTTTTGGAAGCGAGGTTTATCGCTGCCATCTTCATAATTACGTTCCGCGTTGCGTACCTTCAATTCGAGTTCATCAGCAATGGTTTCGCCGCGTTCGATCAGATACTTTAGATCCTCACATATTTCACCGGTTTCGCCGACACCTTCGTTCAACAATCGGGAGGATTCTTCCGCTGCACTGCGCAAATTGGCAACACTCGCTTCAGCCCGCGTGGTTGCATCGTAAAAACTTGTTGCCAATTTTTCCAATTTACCTTGATCATCCCGCAAGGCAACAATTTTGCGGTTGAGCGACATGCCGTAGCCGATCGCCATGATCAGCAGTACCGCTAAAATTACATCGACGATAATAGACACTATGATTCACTCTCCTTAAGAGTCCGGTTAGACACCTTGATAGCGATTGCATCGCCTTTCCGTCCCATATTTCCCTTAAACATTGGAATATTTCCGCACCTGATTTCCACTTCAGATTCGGGAGTTGCGGCCAACAAAAGCTGAGATCCCACGTCCAAGTCAAATATCTGTCCCAAGCTCATCGTTTGTTCATCCAGAACCGCAGTAAGGTCCACATTAGTTCTCCATAACTCTTCTGCCAAATGGGATTCCCAGATTGAATCGCGGCCAAATTTCTCACCCATGAACATCTGTAGCAGCAGTTCGCGGACAGGTTCGAGAGTTGCATAAGGAATAAGCAGTTCCAGCCTGCCGCCGCGGTCTTCCATATCGATCCGGAGCTTGGCAACAATTGCAGCGTTAGAGGACCGTGAAATGGCGGCGAACTTCGGATTGGTCTCTAGACGCTCGAAACGGAACGTAACGGGGCTCAAAGGGTCAAAGGCAGCACTAAGGTCGGCTAAAACAACATGCACCAGACGTTCGATAAGGTTGCGTTCAATGGTCGTGAAAGATCGCCCCTCAATTTGCGGGGACGCCGCTCCTTGCCGCCCACCAAACAAAATTTCAACCATCGAGTAAATCAGGGAACTATCTACCGTTAAAAGCCCGTAATTATCCCATTCCTCAGCATTAAAAACACCCAGCATCGCCGGCTGGGGGATCGAATCCAAATAATCGCCGAATCGTATGTTGGTAATATGATCTAGAGATACTTCGACGTTGTCGGAGGTGAAATTACGCAAGGATGTCGACAGCATGCGAACTAAGCTGTCAAACACAACCTCCAGCATCGGCAAACGATCGTGGGATACCAGTGACGAATTAATAATAGCCTGAATACCGGACTTGTCTAATACATCCGAGATGTCTTCATCGAAACCGAGCAGGCTATCAATTTCATCCTGATTGAGGACACGGTTGGTTTCACGAGCGGATACGCTGCTGACAACCTGAGTGGTGGCGCCTTCACCATCGTCGCCACCGCCAACCATGGTTTCCCATTCGGCAGCTAAATCCTCCTGATCGTCACCGTCGGCATCTCCACCACCGTCGCCACCACCACCAGCGTCATCGCCGGCGATCTCATCCTGATCTAGGTCTTCATCGCCCGGAGGTACCGTCATCGGTCAACTTCCTGTTTATCCACACAACTATCTTCAAGTATTATTATTTATTCAAACAGTAGAGCTATTGTATGAGCATTTCCTTAAACAAAACGGCATTAATTTTCACCGGCTGAGCCGCCGCATTTACCCGTGTCAGCAATTCTTCCCGTAATCTGTAGATACCGGCGGAACCTTTTAAATCATCAATCCTCAATTCTCGCAGGTAAACTTGAAAATTATCGACGATGCGCGGCATTATCGCCTGCACTTTTGGAATTTCCGCGGCCGAGGGAAGTTCCAAGGCCACTTTTATTTTAAGGAAAGTCGATTTCTGGTCGCCTGTGTTGAGATTGACCAGCATTTCCGGCAAATCATAAAAAATCGATGCACCTTCCTCGCCTTCGGCTGGCACCTCTTCTTCGGAGCCGCCAAGAATCGGATCAAGAAAGCCTAGAAAAAAAGCAGCTGCGCCGCCACCGACGAGCAACAGAACGACCAAGCCGATTATGATGAAGAGTTTCTTTTTTCCTCCGCCGGATGACCCCTCACCGTCTTCGCCCTCTTCACCTTCTTCTAGTTCGTCATCATCGTCTAAATCATCGTCGGCCATTGCCCACCAACCACTCTTTGAATTATTCCGGTCATAAACGCCGGTTAAATATGAAGCTTAAGCATATGTGCCGATAGTTAATAAGTCGTTGAGGCCTGCAAAAGTCCAAAATAGAGAATGTACGGTCATTTACAGGCTATCTGTTTAGCCCATATCCGGTTTAAATTGGACACCATAATATCAAAGCCTGAGAGCCAGAAGCAACGGTTCATCTCAAAGCGATTTCAAACCGGCAATCCGTGCCGGTAGGAACGGCAAGATGTTACTTAGGTTAAATACTCCCGCCACTACATCTCTAATAACCCATTGAAAAACAACAGTTGTATAAACTGGCACGGGGTATGCATTGTTGTCTGCAAAGTTATAAAATTAAAAGGAACGGGAAAATGGAATCATCAGCGTATATCGCGCTGTCGCGCCAAGGTGCGCTCAGACGCGAAATGGACGTCATCGCCAATAACCTGGCAAACATGAACACGACCGCCTTCAAGGGCGAGAAAATGATGTTTGTCGAGCATTTGGTCAAAAGCAAGGGCGGCGAAAATTTCATTCCAGCCAAATTATCTTTTACGCGTGATGTCGCGCAATACCGCGACATGGGTGCCGGTCCAATTAAGACAACGGGAAATCCACTGGATGTAGCCATTCAAAGGGATGGGTATTTCGTGGTTGATACGCCGGGTGGTGAACAGTTCACCAGAAATGGCCGGCTAACATTGGACAATGAAGGCCAAATGGTGACTGAACACGGTTATCCAGTGATGTCGACTGCCGGCACGCCATTTTTTCTCAGCCCAGAAGACAAGAATATTCATATCGCCGGAGACGGAACGGTATCTACCAGCAACGGTGAACTAGGTAAGATTCGCGTCGTCGAATTTGAAGACAAGCAGAAACTACAAAAGCAGGCTGCCGGTCTGTGGACCTCGAGCCAAACTCCCCAAGACATGGCGAAGCCTCAGGTCGTTCAAGGTGCCCTCGAGAGCTCGAATGTAAACGCCATCACCGAATTAACCAAGATGATCGATGTTCACCGCGCCTACGACAGCGTCAAATCCTTTATCGAGAAAGAAGATCAACGCCAGAAGAAAATGATCGAACAACTCGCGCGATGAGTTTAACGAGTCATAAATAGCATAAGCTAAAAAGGACGGGAAAAATGAGATCACTAAATATTGCAGCTACGGGAATGCTGGCTCAGCAGCAGAATGTTGAGGTCATTTCCAACAACATCGCCAATATGAACACGACAGCCTATATGAGGCGGCGAACCGAGTTTCACGACTTGATTTACCAAAATTTACGTCGCGTCGGATCAACAGCTTCGGACGCCGGAACGATAGTTCCTTCGGGCGTACAGCTTGGGCTTGGCGTCAAGTTGGCCGCTGTCTACCGTATCCATGAACAAGGCAATTTGACTTCAACGGACAACACCTTCGATATGGCCATCCAGGGCAAAGGGCTCTTCCAAATCCAAATGCCGGATGGCACAACGGCCTATTCACGGGACGGCTCCTTTCAATTGAGCCCGACAGGACAGATCGTCACCCATGACGGCAACCCCCTGGTACCAAATATTTCAATCAGCACCACGGCCATTGACGTGACGATCAACTCGACAGGTGAAGTGCTGGTGAAGGAACAAGGGTCGGTCACTCCGACCAGTGCCGGACAGATTACATTGGCTACTTTTCCCAATGATGCCGGGCTTGAGGCCGTGGGTGATAATCTCTATCTGGAAACACCGGCTTCCGGCTCACCCGCGACAGGAACCGCCGGCGCTTCTGGTTACGGCACATTGCTCCAGGGTTTTCTGGAAACAGCCAATGTCAACGCTGTATCCGAAGTGTCGGAACTAATCTCAGCCCAGCGCGCCTACGAAATGAACTCGAAGGTCATTCAGACCTCCGACCAAATGATGGGTACGCTTAACCAATTGCGGTAGGAGGCGGCGATGTTACGTAACTTTCTATACACCGGACTTTGCCTGTTGGTCGCAGGCACTACGGCGACGGTTGAAGCGGCGACCAAGGACAATGGGAGTGCCGGTCAACCAAAATCAAGTGTCGGAAAACTTTTGCCGCGGTCAAATGTCACTTTGCGGTCCGCCGTTCTGGTTGAAGGAAATTTCATCCGGCTCAGCGATTTGTTCGAGAATGCCGGCAAATATGCAGAAGCTGAAATTGCCTATGCGCCTCAACCCGGCAAACGGGCAGTATTTGACGCCCGATGGCTATATCGGGTGGCGCGTGCTTACAAGCTCTCCTGGCGTCCATTAAGCCTAAAAACCCGCGCCATCGTCGAGCGGGCCAGTCATCAAATTGACCGAGAAGAAATCGAAGACCATCTGTTTTCCGCCTTGCGAGATAACGGCGTGACAGACAAATTCGAAATTGATCTGGGCAATCGGTCCCTGAAAATCTATGTGGCCGACAATGAATCCGGAGGGATCAATGTCGAAGGTATGTCGGTGGACCGTTCTACTGGACGCTTTTCTGCGACATTAGTTACTTCGGTCGACAATCCCGGTGCCCGTCGCATTCGTTTGACAGGACGCGTTCACAAGCTGGTATCGTTACCGGTATTGGGTAAAAGATTTTCACGCCGCTCTATCATCCGTAAACACCATATCGAATGGAAGAGTGTCCGTGAAAGAAGAATCAGTCCGGATACCATTACCGAAGCCGAACAACTGGTCGGGATGGCCGCTAAAAGATTGATCAGAGCCGGTGCACCCATCCGGAGTAGTCAGATCCAACACCCTGTACTGGTTGCCAAGGGTGGGCTGGTAACGATATTCCTGAACCTCGCCAACATGAACCTGACCGCGCAGGGCCGCGCCCTTGAAGACGGCAGCAAGGGTGACATCGTCCGCATTACCAATTCACATAGTAAGAAAGTGGTGGAAGCCAAAGTAACGGGCGTCAACGCCGTCAAGGTCAGTCTCATACGCCAGATCGCTTTGAACTAGCTGCAGCAGCGCCTGTCCCTAAGAAATGGAGAATTAAAAATGAAAAATAGAAACATTAAGTTTATAACACAGGCAAGCGTGCTTGCCTTGGCAGTTCTCTCTTTAACAGCCTGCAATACCTTTACCCGTCTCGCTGAAGTCGGCAAAGGGCCGGTAGTTTCTGAAATCGCAAATCCGGTTAAGCGGCCAAAATACCGCCCGGTTAGTATGCCCATGCCAGGGCCAAAAAAAGTATCCAGCAGCGCCAATTCACTATGGCGTCCTGGCGCGCGCGCCTTTTTCCGTGATCAGCGCGCCAGTGAAGTGGGCGATATTCTGACCATCAAACTGGCAATCGACGATAGCGCGGCACTGGGAAACAAAACCACCCGGGCGCGCGATGACGCGGAAGATGGCGACGTCACGAAATTACTCGGTCTTGAAGGGGAGTTCACTAAAATGCTGCCCCAAGCGATTGCTCCCGCCACAACACTCAGCCTCGGCACCAAGCACTCCACTAAGGGTGATGGCGAAATCGACCGGGAAGAAGAAATCGCTGTTACCATCGCCGGCATAATCACCCAGATATTGCCGAATGGTAACCTGGTTATATTTGCCCGACAAGAAATCAAAGTTAATTTCGAAATGCGCGAAGTGATGGTAACCGGTGTCGCCCGCCCGGAAGATATCGATTACTCAAATACTATTTCGCATGACAAGATAGCCGAAATGCGCGTCGCCTACGGTGGCCGCGGTACGCTCTCCGACTTGCAGCAACCGCGCGTCGGCACGCAGATGATCGACATACTGTTCCCGTTCTAATTCCAAGCACGAATTGGAACCACTTAGGGCCGATGGTTATCCATCGGCCCTCTTTTTTTGCGGTAATAAAAATTGAAAACTTGAAATCAGCCGTCGCGCTGAATTTTTTCCATCCGTTCGTGGCGCTCCTGCGCCTCCAAACTCAAGGTCGCGATCGGTCGAGCATCCAATCGCTTGAGACCGATCGGTTCTTCCGTTTCTTCACAATATCCGTAACTGCCCTCTTCGATCCGCGCCAGGGCATCATCGATTTTACCGATTAATTTCCGGGCTCGATCCCTTGTGCGCAGTTCAAGAGATCGTTCCGCTTCCGCCGATGCGCGGTCAGCGATATCCGGCTCCAGACTGCTGGTTTCCTGCAAATGGTTCCGCGTCTCATTGGCCTCGACAAGAAGCTCCGTCCGCCAGCTATTTAATTTCTGGCGAAAGTATTCCTGCTGCATTGGATTCATAAACTTCTCTTTTACCGAGGGCTTATAGTCCGGTGGAAGTGTCACCGTCATTCTTTAGAACTCCATGATACTTCGAATTCAATTCACTTAATTTGGGCGCGAAATATAGTTGCGCACATTTGTTCAAACAAGCGCTGATTTCACCCAAAAGGCGTAATTTTTTGGATTTTGGTTAATATGTTATGCCAATTTCCCGGAAACAGGCGCAAACGGCGATTTATTTACAGATGACGCGACAATTTAGCAATTTCGACTTCTGCCCGGAGTTCGATTTCATCGATCAATTTAAGGAGATTTTCGTCATCAACGGTTTGGCGTTTGGATTTTAACAATTGGGCCAAATTTGTCAGACGTTCTACCGGAATCGCCCCGTCGATCATATCTCTGCGAATCTCTT
>PBQI01000066.1 GCA_002725625.1 Rhodospirillaceae bacterium
AAATCAGTATTGTTGCCGGGATCACAAACTTCGCCGCTGGGCCTTAAGCGTCAACCGTCAAATATGGTTGTGTTCTCGCCGTCACATGGTTATTTTTGCAGCAGCTCTATTCAGGCTGTCGGCGATATATTTGCCGAAAGTGATTACGGCAATAGCGTCTATGTCGTCCAAGATGGTATGATTGATACCATCAAAAACACGGCCGATGGCGAAATTGTTCTCGGTACTTTGGAAAAAGGCGGAATATTTGGGCAAATGGTTCTGATTGACGATCAGCCCAGGATGGTAACGGCGCGGGCGGTGACTGTGGTGACGATTATTGTTGTCAGTAGGGACGTATTTAATCGGAAATTGGCGAAGTGGGATCCCTTCGTACGCGGTTTTCTTGGTATATTTGTCAAAAATATTCGTTCCATGATGAACAAAAGAATTGGAGCCTATATTGAACAATCCACAGCCGTTTTTAGCTGGTATCGGCGGGACGATTCTGCCGATATAGAAATTAATTTATGAACACCAATGTAACCGACGACACCCAGGAATTAGATTCTCAGAAAAAAGCCCCGGTTGAGAAAAGCCGGGGCTTTGGTAGCCGCATACGCGGTTATTTCCTGGCGGGTATTCTCGTCACGGCGCCGCTGGGTATAACGGCCTACCTCGCCTGGCTGATCATAACCTTTATCGACGAGAGGATTACACCTCTCCTGCCGGCCAAATACAATCCGGAAACCTACCTGCCGTTCAGTCTACCGGGGCTTGGTTTGGTCATATTGATGATTGTCCTGACGCTGATCGGTGCCCTGACAGCCGGCTTGTTGGGCCGCTGGCTTTTGCAGACCGGGGAGCGGATTCTCAACCGGATGCCGGTGATACGCAGTGTCTATTCCGCTACCAAGCAAATTTTCGAAACCGTGCTGGCGCAACAATCGAATGCCTTTCGCGAGGCCGTTCTGGTGGAATATCCACGCCGCGGTATCTGGGCGATCGCTTTTATTACCGGGCGTACCGAAGGGGAGGTACAAAATCTGACAGAAGAGGAAACGGTTAATATCTTCCTGCCGACCACGCCCAACCCGACCTCGGGATTTCTGTTGTTCCTTCCCCGCGAAGAAGTGGTGCATCTGGATATGAGCGTTGAAGAAGCTATTAAAATGGTGATTTCAGGCGGCATAGTAACACCGCCGGACCGGCGCTCCGCAGAAGAACAAGCGAAACCTCAGGTGTCGGCCAGGACGTACGAGGATCTGGACGTGCTGCGTGAACGGGAGAACGCGCCGATCCTTGTATCTAATCACGGTAAGTCTAGCCGGAACGAAGAAACTTAACGGCGGCTTCACGCTCGAAAAGATAAAGCAGGACTCTCAACAGTTTACCGCGCTCGCTTTGCAGATCGGGATCGCGGTCCAAAATAAGTTTGGCGTCATCCCGGGCGGCGGCCAACAGTTCCTGATGAACCGTTAAATCCGCAAGTTTAAAAACCGGCAGGCCGCTCTGGCGGGTGCCAAGCAGTTCACCAGCGCCCCGCAGGCGTAGATCCTCTTCAGCGATCACGAAGCCATTTTCGGTTTCCCGCAGTATTTTCAGCCTTTTTCGCGCCTGTTCCGTTATATTGCGCGCGTAAAGAAGCAAACATGTCGAGGCTTCCGAGCCTCTGCCGATGCGCCCCCGCAACTGGTGAAGTTGGGCTAGGCCAAAACGCTCGGCATGTTCGATCACCATGATCGCCGCCGCGGGTACGTCAACGCCGACTTCGATTACGGTCGTTGCCACTAGGATATCCGTCGCACCACCTGCAAAGGATGCCATGACGGCGTCCTTTTCTTTGCCTTTCATTTTACCGTGCACCAAGCCGACACGGTTGCCGAAAACGGCTTTCAGATGGGCGTAGCGACCCTCCGCCGCGGCCAAGTCGAGTTTTTCCGATTCTTCGACCAGGGGACATACCCAATATATTTTGGATTTCTTGGTCAGTTCCCGTCTGACTCCTTGAACGACAGCGTCCAAGTGATCGATTGACATGGATGATGTTTTCACCGGTTGACGCCCAGCAGGCTTGTCGGTCAGGCGCGACACCTCCATATCACCATAGGCGGTTAGGGTAAGAGTGCGGGGAATTGGGGTCGCCGTCATGACCAGTACGTCAACGCCACGCCCTTTGTCCGTCAAGGCCAACCGTTGATGTACGCCGAACCGGTGTTGCTCGTCGATAACGGTGAAGGCTAAATCCTTAAAATTGACACCTTCCTGAAACAAGGCATGGGTACCGATGGCGATTTCTGTTTCGCCGGCAGCGAAGTCCGCCAAAATGGCGTCCCTGGTTTTTCCCTTCTCCCGGCCTGTTAAAAGGGCGATCTTTACCCCGGCGGCGTTGGCCAGCGGTTGAATGGTGGCAAGGTGCTGGCGGGCCAGAATTTCAGTCGGCGCCAAAATAGCCGCCTGAGCCCCACTTTCGACGGCGTTCAGCATGGAGAGCAGCGCTACCACGGTCTTTCCGCTGCCGACATCGCCCTGCAAAAGACGGTGCATACGGGCTTCCGACGCCATGTCGACCGTGATTTCCTCGACCGAGATTTTCTGAGATGGGGTTAGCTCAAAGGGGAGGGCACCGATAACGCGTTCCGTGAGATGGCCGTTGCCTTTAATTGTCCGTCCAGCCTGGCGTTTCATGTGCGCCCGCACCAGCGCCAACGCCAATTGATTGGCCAGAAGTTCATCAAAGGCAAGGCGTTGGTGTTCGGGTGTTTCCGGATCCAGATCGCTTTCGTCCTCAGGTGCATGAACGCGGATTAAGGCCTTATTCCAGTCTGGCCAGCCTTGCTTTTTTAGATAGGCGCCGTCCAGCCATTCATCCAGTTCAGGCGCCATTTCTAATGCTTCCCTGATGGCTTTTGACAGCACTTTTAGGGATAGGCCTTGGGTTAGGGGGTATACCGGCTCGACGGATTTAAGCTGGTCTAGTTCCGCCAAGGTGCCGACGTGATCGGGATGGGCCATTTGAATATTGTCACCGAACTGTTCGACCATGCCGCTGACCACTCGAGTTTCCCCTTCCGGCAGGATTTTCCGCAAATAGTCCTCGCGGGCATGGAAGAATACCAGGGCCATATGACCAGTATTATCGGAGCACAGAACTTTATAGGGAAGGCGGCGACTTCGGGGCGGTTGGTGCTGGTTTACAGCCACGGTAATTGTTGCAATTACACCGGTGGCCGCTTCGCTGATTTTTGGGGCATAGCGGCGATCGATTAGGCCGCTTGGCAGATGCCAGAACAAATCGGCGATATGTGTGCCGGCGACGTTTTCGATCAGCTTGCCGATGCGCGGTCCGACACCGGACAATTTCGGCACTTCTGAGAAAATAGGGAATAGGATTTCCGGCCGCATATTATTTCCCGAAGCTTATTTCACTTGGCTGGTTCAATTGGGCTGACAACTAACTGAATAGGTTTTATACCCTGCACATCATTCAGAGCATAGATCGTTAGACAAGATCAATGGACCAATTAAGAAAAAGACTTCTTTATAAAGCCTGCCACCGGGGTATGGCCGAAACGGACGAAATGATCGGCGGCTTCGCCAAGGCTAATTTGGGCCAGATGTCGGAACTCCAATTGTCGCAGTTCGATGCATTACTCGATCAACTGGATATTGATTTATTCAACTGGATCATGGGCCGCGAGCCCATTCCCGATGCTTATAACGGTGAAATCATGAAGATGATAATTGACTTTAAAGAAAGTCAAAAAATAATTGTTAAATATAGAAAAAATAACAAATAAAATAGGCCGCTATTTGGTTGCTGGCGTTCCGGACGGCTACGACTGCCTAGTGCTGGGAAAGATAGCAGCGGAGCGCGGCAGGGCCTTATTTATCGCCCGGGATGATAAACGTATGGCGGCGGTTATCTCCGGCATGCGTTTTTTTGCACCATCTATTGACGTGATCGAATTACCTGCCTGGGATTGTTTACCATATGATCGGGTTTCGCCGAAAAGCGATATAGTCGCGGCCCGGATCGACGCTCTGACCGAATTAGTGGCTGATCTGTCGAACGGGCATGCAAACGGGCGGGATTCTACCGGCGTAATTATAATTACGACCGTTGCCGCCATGTTGCAGCGCCTACCGTCACCGTCAGTTTTTGTTGATTCTACCATAAATGTCGGCAAGGGGCAGGTTGTCGGCCGGGATGAGTTACTTTCTTACCTCGGGAAAAATGGCTACGGACGTAGCGAAACCGTTCGAGAACCCGGAGAATATGCTATCCGCGGGAGCATAGTTGATTTGTATCCTCCCGGGTTCGACGAGCCACTCCGCCTTGATTTTTTTGGTGATGATATTGAGGGTATCCGCACTTTCGACCCTTTGAGCCAGTGCACGACCGGCGAACGCGACAATTTTACCCTTAAACCGGTGAGCGAACTGTCGCTGGATGACGCTTCGATTGAACGCTTCCGCACCTCGTACCGGGCGCTTTTCGGGGCGGTCTCGAAGGAAGACCCGTTATATGAAGCGGTATCAGCCGGACATAATCACGGCGGTATGGAGCATTGGTTGCCGTTGTTTCATGAGGAAATGGCGACATTATTCGATTACTTGTTGAAAGATGATGCTCCACTGCCGATTGCCTTGGATTACCAGGCGGAAGAAGCCTGTGAAGCCCGGCTAGAGCTTATCGGCGAGTGTTATGAGGCGCGGGCGGATATGCTTTCAAGCAGTTTGGCTGATTCCGGGGGGACTTACAATCCGCTGCCCAAAGATCACCTCTATGTGACAGCTGTGGAGTGGCAGCAAAACCTTGATCGGGCTGTGGTGATGCAATTCCAACCCTTTTCAGCACCGGAAAGTGCTGAAAATGTGCTGGACGGGGGGGGCAAGCCGGGGCGGGATTTTTCCGATGCCAGGGCGCTTCCCGACGTTAATGTATACGATTCTCTTAAAGAACATATCGCCGCAGAGGCGGGGGCGGGCCGGCGCGTTCTGATCGGCGCTTTCTCCGAGGGATCGCGTGACCGTCTGATGGGGATACTGCGTGAACATGAAATTTCAGCGGTCGCTTCAGATCAATTTGACGATATTAAAAATCAAGCGGAAGGCCTAGACATTACCGCCGTCGTTTTGCTGGATTCCGATCATGGCTTCAGCGCGCCGCACCTGGCTCTCATTACCGAACAGGATATTCTGGGTGATAGGTTACATAGCCCGAAACGGCGTAAAATTCGGCCGGAAAATTTTATTGCCGAGGTGTCGGCTCTCAGTGGGGGTGATTTGGTGGTCCATATGGACCATGGTATCGGGCGCTATGAAGCGTTGGAGACCCTGGAAATTGCCGGCGCGCCTCACGATTGTCTTCAAGTTACCTACGATGGCGGCGACAAACTGTTTGTCCCGGTCGAAAACATTGACGTTTTGTCCCGCTACGGCGAAGACAAGGGCAACGGGCGNCTGGATAAGTTGGGCGGCGTGGCCTGGCAATCCAGGAAAGCCAAACTCAAGAAGCGCATCCGCGATATGGCCGAACGCCTCATCGGCGTTGCGGCGGCCAGGGAACTCAAAGCGGGGGAGAGTTTTGCGCCGCAGTCCGGTGAATTCGAAGAGTTCTGCTCCAGCTTTCCCTTTAGCGAAACCGATGACCAGGCGCAGGCCATAGAGGACACCATGGGCGATTTGGCTAGCGGTCGCCCCATGGACCGATTGATTTGTGGCGATGTCGGGTTTGGCAAGACCGAGGTTGCGCTTCGCGCCGCCTTCGTCACGGCCATGGAAGGTAAGCAAGTGGCCATTGTCGTGCCCACGACCCTGCTGGCGCGTCAGCACTTCCAGAACTTTATATTGCGCTTTGCCGACTTTCCCGTGCGGATTAGTCAATTATCGCGATTGGTAACCCCTAAGGATGCTGCAGAAGTTAAAGAAGGACTGGCCGACGGGACGCTCGATATCGTCATCGGCACGCATGCCTTACTGTCCGGTAAAATCAAATTTGACCGCCTCGGTTTGCTAGTAATTGATGAAGAACAACATTTCGGCGTTGCCCATAAGGAACGCCTGAAAGCTATTAAAGCCGACGTTCATGTCCTGACATTGACGGCAACACCCATTCCCAGAACCCTGCAACTCGCTTTGACAGGAGTCCGGGAGCTGAGCTTGATTACCACACCACCGGTAGACCGGTTGGCCGTCCGGACTTTCGTACTTCCTTATGATCCCATTATCGTCCGGGAGGCTATTCAACGGGAGCGCTACCGGGGCGGCCAGATATTTTATGTCTGTCCTAGGATTGCAGACCTTAGCGCGATTGAAGAACAATTGACCAAACTGGTGCCCGATCTGAAGGTCGCCGTCGCCCACGGCCAGTTGCCAGCGCAAAAACTGGAGGAGATCATGAGCGCTTTCTATGAAGGCGCCTACGACCTTTTATTGGCGACCAATATCGTCGAATCCGGCTTGGATCTGCCCTCGGTCAATACCATCATCATTCATCGGGCCGATATGTTCGGCCTGGCCGGATTGTACCAGCTGCGCGGACGTATCGGGCGATCAAAAGTGCGCGGCTATGCATATCTGACGTTACCGCCCAAGCGGCGGTTGGCAGATTCAGCGCAAAAAAGGCTGGAAGTCATGCAAACCCTGGATACGCTGGGCGCCGGGTTCATGCTGGCCAGCCACGATCTCGACATTCGAGGGGCCGGAAACCTTTTGGGTGAAGAGCAGTCCGGCCATATCAAGGAAGTTGGTATCGAGCTTTACCAGAAAATGCTGGAGGAGGCGGTTGCCGAGGCTAAACAAGCCGGCGGTAAAGGAAGTGAGGCAGATGATCAATGGAGCCCGCAGATCGATATCGGTGTTCCGGTGCTTATTCCCTCCGACTACACCCCTGACCTCGGCGTTCGGCTCAGCCTGTACCGCCGTATCGCAGATTTGGGCGATAAAATCGAGATTGAAGGGTTTGCCGCTGAATTAATTGACCGTTTCGGAACTTTACCGGAAGAAGTCGAGAATTTGCTGGCGACCGTCGCCATCAAGCAGCTGTGCCGCAATGCCGGTGTGGAGAAAGTGGAGGCCGGACCCAAGGGCGCAGTGGTGACGTTCAGGAAAAATGAATTCGACAATCCGGCTGGACTGGTTGAATTTCTCACAACGCAGGTCAACACCGCCAAGCTCCGACCCGATCATAAGCTGGTTTTTATGCGCCGCTGGAGCAACGCCGAAGAACAATTGGCCGGTGTCCAATATCTGATGCGGGAACTGGCGGAAATAGCGGGATAGCTATTCTGGGCTAAACTGGCTGCGTACCGGTCTCAAAGAGTTCGCGGCGTTTTTCTTCTGAGATATCGATAATCCTATTAATCACGTTGGCATCCTGGGCGCCCGATATGGAAAATTGCCCATCGAAAATAAAGGCGGGGACGCCGCTGATGCCAAGCCGGTGCGCCCGGGCGTTCTGCTCACCGATATCGGACACGTTCTCATCGCTGTATAGATAACGCCGCAGTTCGTCCTCTTCGAAAGCCAATTCGCTGATGCCGATATCGATCAGGACCGACCGATTGCCGATATCCCGTCCTTCTAAAAAGTAACTGTTAAACAGCGTTTCAACCGTTTCGTTCGCCGATTGCGAGTTCTGCTGGGCGGCAAAGCGGACGAGCCGATGTGAATCCACCGTGTTTGGCGTACGTTTGATACGATCAAATCTAAAATCGATACCGAGGCTTTCCCCGGCCTGAACGATGGAGCCGAAAAGCCTTTGGGAGCGGAGATCACCACCAAATTTCCGTTTCATGAACTCCTTGTGGTCCACACCTTCAGGCTGCATATCGGGGTTCAATTGAAAGGCATGCCAAAATATTTCCGGAACTAGCTTGGATCGCGCCTTCAGTGTCTCTTCTAGCCTTTTTTTGCCGACGAAGCACCAAGGGCAAATGGTGTCAAAAATGATATCGATACGCATACGTGAGAATCTCGAATTCAATGGTTGAAGCAAGGGCTAATTTGGTCGCCTTTCAGAATAAAATCAAGGTTCGGGCGGCAAAGTCATGCCGCCGCCTGAACTATATTTATTTTCCTTAGCCAAAACCGGATGTCGTTTGTGTTTGCAGTTTAAATAGCTACTATTGCCGAAAATACCTTATTTCCGGATAAGTTATGAAAAATAAGTCTTCTGCCTTCGGCGGCATCAGCCGAGCGCTTTCCAACCGGAATTACAGGATCTACTGGTTCGGCAATACACCGTCTTTGTTGGGTTTCTGGATTCAAAAAGTCGGATTAGGGCATCTCGTTTGGGATTTGACCGGTTCATACGCGTGGCTGGGAATGATTGGTTTTGCCGCTTTGGCGCCGTCGGTTTTATTGTCACCCATCGCTGGCGCCGTGGCCGATCGCTATGGGTTGCGGCTGGTTGCGATCAATGCGTTGATCGTGTCGGGACTGGCCGGGTTGGCTTTTGGGTTATTGGTCCTGACTGACAACCAAAAAGCGGAATATCTTCTTATACTGGCTTTTATTCAGGGTTTGGCTCTGTCCTTCGATCTACCGGTGCGCATGGCCTTGGTTCCAAACCTTGTCGAACGTCGGGATTTGTCCTCGGCCATCGCATTGAATACGACGACCTTTCATGCCGGTATGTTTGTTGGTCCGGCGCTGTTTGGCGTCATTTTCTCCTTTTTTGGATTGGCGGCGGTTTTTATCGTCAACGGGCTGACGTTTTTCTGGTTTATGAGCATGTTGTTACTTTTGCGTCTTGAGCCAGTTCCCAAAAGAGGTGCCGAGGCACAGACGTTGTTTGCTGACATGGCGGAAGGAGTAAAATATATCGCTTCGCACCCTTCCATGCGGGCACTTTTTCTGTTTGCGGTGGTCCCGCACCTGTTTATTCGGCCCTACATGGAATGGATGCCGGGTTTTTCCGCCGAAGTATTCGGCCATGGCGCCGAAGGACTTGCCAGTCTGTTTAGCGCCACTGGGCTGGGTTCGACACTTGGCGGCCTCTGGCTGGCTTTGCGTGGCAGAAACACTGGGTTGACCAAAATTCTGGTGGTCAGTCTGGGGGTGGCAATTCTGGCGCTGCTGTTTTTTGTGTTTAACAACGTCTATTGGATTGGCCTAGCCATTATGTTTGTGCTGGGAATTACTCTGGTCTGCGGGGCGGTCGCCAATCATTGCCTGGTGCAAAATACGGTGGAGCCGAGTGTGCGGGGCAGAGTGATCAGTCTCGGTACGGGGATGGCCGTTGGCTTTCCCGCTATCGGCGCCTTGACATTCGGTTGGCTCGGGTCGGCCATCAGTATTGAGATTTCCATAACGGGGGCCATGGTCATTGCCCTCCTTTACTGGGTGCCGGCCGCAAAACGTATCATGGGCCGCGCCACGGACCTGGAAGGCGAATATCATGGTTGAATTCAGCTAGTTGCCGGGATCACAAACTTCGCCGCTGGGCTTTAAGCGTCGACCGTCAAATATAGTTGTGTTCTCGCCGTCACATGGTTGTTTTTGCAACAGGTCTATTGGTTTATAGATGTAAACGTGGCAGTTACTCGATTGTCGCAATATCTACGGCTTTCATGCCTTTTTCTTCTTCGACAGTTTCGAAGCTTACTTTTTGTCCTTTAATTCTAACCGGAACTGATAATTTCAAACAAGTAAAAATTTCACTATTGTTCGGGGGGGGAGGGAACTATTGGCAGTGAGGGGAAAATGCGCCGAATTCAAGATCTAGTTGACTAGGCGGCTTTGCGCATTTTAAGTTTCATACCGACAATCTTATAGATATCCAGGCCGGTAATATCGGCAATCTCTTTGAAGGGAAGAGAGGTTTCCTTCAGAAGAATACTTGCATGTTTTATTGGATCCCGACGTGATCGATTTGTTCTGCGTTTGGAAGTGTCAGCCTCTTTGGCCTCGCTGTGTTTACGTTCGGCTCGGTCGAGGCCGCGGCCCTGTGCCTGCTTGACCGCTTCCTGCCAGCGCTTTTTGTCGAACTCATCATTTTGCCGATCTCCTCCTCGATAGAAAAAGCCCGCATCTTCTCCATTTCCCTTTTTCTGATAGAAAGCTGTGCCGTGATTGCGCCCGGCATCGAGCGTACTTTCGGGTGTCCAGCGGGCGGCCTCATCCAAGCTCATACCGTGTTTTTTGGCGATGCGTTTCGCCGCTTCTAACGCATTGGCGCGTTCGCCGTCAAACTTGCTGCTTTTGGCCAATTCCAGTAAATTGCGGAACCTTATCCGTTCAGCTTCTGTAAATTCCTTGATAATAATTTTCTTCCTACATGCAGGATAATCACAAATGCAGACCATAGCATGTACGTCGTGCGAATGGGTTAACGGATAACCGATATTTTCTATTTATCTGCTTTTCCGCTTCTCGCTTTCACCGGAAAAATGCGCTACCAAGTAGGTATAGTTTTGTTTGATTTTTTTCAAGGTTCGGAAGGGCGGTAATTTGTCTAGAACGTTTGTAACACTGGTTGGTCTCTATGAGGCAAATGGGTTTACCGTACAATCCAGCCTGTCACCAGCGCATTTTCCAGGTTTCAGTCTAGCCGAAATTCCTTTCACTTATATTTATCAGGGTGATGTTCGGATGAGCAACGGCGGCGGTATCGCTTTGTCAGAAATTACCTTCCTGGAGAGCTTGTTCACCGCCAGGTCGCCGAAGAATATTTTTGTCATCGGTAACGCATTTGGCTGGAGTACTTTGGCCCTTGGCATCATGTGTCCGAACGCCCGCGTGGTCGCTATCGATTGGTGCCCCCGAACGGATGAAGAGCGTGGTCTGGAGGTTACCAACGAATTGGCCGCGGTGCTCGGTACGGATATCGTCGCCGTGAAAGGGAAAAGTCCGGAAGATGTCCAAGGTATTGTTGGCAAATATTTTCAGGAACCTATTGATTTCGTCCTGATCGATGGCAATCATTCACCGAATCAACTACGGCTCGATTTTGAGGCAAGTAAATCGGCAGCTGCGCCAAATTGCATTTATGTTTTTCACGATGTGATCAGCTTTGGCATGGTGGAAGCGTTCGTTGGCATTGCCGCAGACAATCCTCACCTGACCAGTTCGCTATTATTCCGGACACCGTCTGGTATGGCGATCAGCTATCCCTCTGAATTGGAAAGTTCCCTGGGACCGGTGGTCAATGCGTTTACCGAAACAGATGAACGCGTTCGGGCTCTACATAAAGAAGGACGCGAAAGGTTGAACAATTAGTTTCTAAGCTGCCGCTAATAGTTCCGTATAGTGCGCCATTTTTCTGAGAGCGCTATCGGGACCTTATGGGTTTGACTGATCCCAATGGAGGTTGAACTTGGCAACGTTCAATGAGCAGAAAAGGTGGCCTTGCGATAACATTTTTTCCGTGGATATGATGTCGGAGCGGTTGTCCAGGACAAATACGTTGCCGCGCAGATTGACGAGTACTACGGCAGGATAGATGCTCTGGCCGTCTTCCACCAACCAGACCATCCGTAGGTGGTCAAGGTGAAAACCAAGAAGGACCAAAGAATTGTATTTCGCCATGGCGAAATCTTCAGAGGAATCACCGCATTTGAATATATTCGCAGGCTTGGTCCAGCTTTTTGATTTAGCGCCGGAGGTAATTTCAACAAGGTCTTCGAGACCATTGATATAACTGTTAACGTTGGCAATTTGACCCTTTGGTCCAAATGGCACAGAGATTTCAACAGCTGACCCCAGGCGGGACTGTCGTCGGTTTTGGCGCCTCCGCGCCCCGTTTGCGGGGCAGGTTTTTTTTACCTCTCTTTTTAAATCCGGGAAAATGTTTTCCCGGCGCTCGCAAAAGACGTTCGTGCATGTCGAAAAGAGATATATCATGATCGGGTGCCAGGTGAATATCCGCGTATTGCAGAGTATTAAAGGCTTCGGCATGGCCCAACTTGTCGCCGCCTTCGTCTTGTTTGCCCATACCTTTACCGGTGCCTGGGGGAAAAACGCAAATAAACCGAACGGCCACCTTTGTAGCTAAGTGGTATTTGCCATAGGAAAAAAAACGACCCGGTTCAATATTGCCTGAAAGATAAAAAACGTGCATTGTTCGCGGGAGTGAACAGTTGCAAATGTGTTGGAATTTTAATGTGATCAATCGTTGCCAGGGGAACGTATTAATGGAATGGCGTACCGAATTCAGTGTCGGCGACGATAAGTTCGACAATGATCACAAAATAATTTTCGGATTGGTGGACGAATTCAAAAGAATACTAAGCGAGAGTGAAAACGCACACGAGATGCTGGAAGACAGCTTCGACAAATTAATCGATTATATTGATGAGCATTTTGCCCGGGAGGAAGTGTTCATGAAAAAAATTGGTTATCCTAATATTGTTGAGCATCACGGAAAACATGCCGAGATGGAAGATAAGATGCGGGCGCTCTTTACCCGTTACAGCGAAGGTGATCCGACGGTATCCGAAGCTCTGGGAAACTTCGTCGAAGACTGGTGGTATTCCCATATTCTCAAAGAGGATATGAAATATCGGGAATTTGCTGAAGGCTAGTTTCCGCTTTTATTTTTTTCCAGAATTTGCAGCTTTTGAGCCAGGAAGCAAAGAAGTAACCTGCGAGGACAAAGGGGGCGAGGGAACGACGCGGATGCCGAAAACTTTTATGCCATTTGTCGGTGTTTGGGATATGAATTGTCGATACTGTTGACCCGATCACGCTCATCGAGGCAAAGGGCTTCTAGCATTCCCTCTTCTTCGGTCCTGCATCGTCCCACCATGGTGAAAATCTGTGAATCGAAGATAACCCATTCACCGGTCGTTTCCTGGTACTGAACTGAGTAGCGCATTCTGCCCTCTCCTTTATTTCAATATCCTTTTGTTCATGACAGTATTTTTTCCCATTATTATTTTAATTGTAAATAATATGCAGAAAACACTAGCGTTAAATTGATTTGGATCAATTTACCCTTCAATTATTACGATTCAATGAATCAAATAAAACATTTGAAAAAATTCATATTGATTGCGATTTAACGCCGATTTTTCCCGTTCAATCTGAAATCGAACATTTCAATTCGGAAAAATTATGAAAAAACAAGTTAAATCAACGCGAAAGAGGCGGCTGGTGGTTATTGACCTTCATAGCCATATCGTTGTGCCGGAAGTATTTTCAACCACAAAAAAATATTCACTGCACTCGCGTATCGGGCTTAAAAACCGCACCAGCCTGGGCAACGAAAAAAAATCCCAGGAAAGCTCTGCACGCATTATCGATCCTGCTTTATGTTTGCAAGATATGGATAAAATGGGTGTAGATATCCAGGTGATTTATCCCAGCCTGATCCATCAGAACACGGCCTCTCTGGAAGGAGAACGGGCTTTAAAATTGGTGTAGAAAGTTAATGATGGCGTCGCCGAGGTCGTTATGGAAAATCCCGACCGCATCGCCGGACTTGGCATGGCGTTTACGGT
>PBQI01000067.1 GCA_002725625.1 Rhodospirillaceae bacterium
GCGCACAGAATTTGTGAGGGTTTGACCTTGCGCTACTTGGAGATTGGCGATTTTCTTTTCACCCAGCACATCGGCCATGTGCCCCATGACATTGCCTGGTACACCAGTTGGTCCTGCTGTTTCCGCTGAGAGGTTTACCTGCGCCTGAGCGGTTCCTATTAAACCTATTGCGATAAAAATCCCTAATATTAGTCCTGAATATTTTTTCATTATAACTCCCACTTGAACATTAAGTTAAAATATAGTCAGTGATTTTGGATAACCACCAACCCCGACAACAACTGCAAGCCAAAGAGACATATCCAATCACGTCGGGTTTGACGCTTCATCGTTATCTTTTCTGCTCACAAATTCACATCTTATCTATATTGCCGAGCCTTCTACATATAAGCACTTTATATTGACTATAGGAATTTCTTATTCTTGTTGCGACAATGGTCATTTAGCGTGATGGGCAATTGCTCATGGTATTTAACCTTGATGGAAGACCTACACGTATTCGGCAGTAGAAAGTGCATGCTTCACGGCTTCCACGGCTTGGTCCACATGGCTATTCTCAAAAACGAGTGGTGGGGAGAAAATCATTTTGTTGGCTTGAATCCGAACCCAAACATTCGCTTCCATGCAGGCGCTTTGAATGGCCATCAAATAAGGATCAAATGCGGGAATTGGCTCCTTGGTTTGGCGGTCTTTAACAAATTCGACTGCGAGCATTAGCCCAACACCCCGTACGTCACCAACATTTGGGTATTGAGCGAGTTCATTGAGACGCTCAATAAAATAGCCGCCAACATCGCTGGCATTGGCCGGTAAGTTCTCTTCTATTACAATATCTAAATTGGCAAGCGCGGCGGCACAGGCAAGCGGATGTCCAGAATAGGTGTAACCGTGCATGATGGGCGCCATGGGGTCATCTTTATCCCAGGCCTTAACGATACGCTGATTAACGACGGTTGCACCCAAGGGCACATATCCAGAATTTATGCCTTTAGCGAGGCACATGATATCCGGTTTGACGCCCCAGTGACGGCTCCCAAACATTGTCCCGGTCCGACCAAAACCGGTAACGACTTCGTCAGCTATCAGCAAAACATCGAGTCTATCGCAGACCTCACGAATACGAGGCCAGAAATTGGCTGGAGGGACGATCATCCCGCCGGCGCCCTGGACTGGCTCGGCAATAAAGGCGGCCACTGTATCGGGACCCTGATGCTCAATCTCACGCGCCAGCATGGCGGCACAAATTTCGCCCAATTCTTCGTGATCCTCTGTCCAGTCATTGCGATAGAGGTAAGGGCTATCTATTTGAAAACAGCCCGGTAGCACCGGTTCAAAGGCACGACGCCAGGGAATACCACCGCTCACCGATAACCCGCCGAAATGAACGCCGTGATACGCATTTTTGAGGGAATAAAACTTGGTCTTTTCCGGCTTGCCGACAAGTTTCCAATATTGCCGGGATAGCTTTAATGCTCCTTCGACGGCATCGGACCCGCCTGAAGAAAAAATAACCCGTGCCATGCCTTCCGGTTCCAACATCTCCGCCAACATAGTGGAAAGGGCAATTGATGGTGGATTAGACGCGTTACCGAACGTGTTGTAATAAGCGAGCTTGTCGAGTTGATCTATAATCGCGTTCTTAATCTCGGGACGATTGTGCCCAACATTGACGTTCCAAAGACTGGCGGTGCAATCCAAGTATTCCTTACCGTTCACATCGGTTATATGGACGCCATCGCTGCCACTCACGATTACCGGTGGATTTTCAGCTGACATCTTGGGATCGATCATCGGATGCCAGACATGTCGGGCATTATTTTCGATGACAAAATTCGCATCACCAGACCGGATAGAAGAGCTCAAAATACTAATCCCTGTATAATCTAATAAAGTTTCTTTATTAGAAATTATTTTTCTTTTATAAAAACAATATTGTTGAACGAGGCCTTTCGTCAAGATAAATCGGGGTAACTAAAAAAATACGTGGTCCAGGCGTACAGTAGAACGGTTGAGTTGAAAAATAATGGTTATACAGAATTGAGGCGGCTAACTATGACAACACAATCTCCTAATATCGTGCTGATTATGACCGACAACCAGCCGGCTGACGCCGTAGGTTGTTATGGCAACGAAGAAATTTACACACCGAATTTAGATGCTCTGGCAGCGGAAGGCATACGCTTTGACAATGCGTATTGCCCGAATGCCATGTGTTCACCCTCGCGGGCTTCCGTGTGGTCCGGCCGCATGCCCTGCCAACATGGCGTGCACACTTGGTTGGATGATCGTTTAATGGATCAATGGCCCGACGACTGGAATGCAATTAACGAGTTCCGTGCGTTACCTGAAATCCTCAAAGAGAATGGCTATACCACCGCCATGATCGGCAAATATCATTTGGGCAGACTTGAGAAACCTCAAAATGGGATTGAACATTGGATCACTATGGGGCGTGGTCATACTCTTGATTTTTACGGCAATGAAATGCGCGTGAATGATGAAACTTTTATCCATGACGGGCATTCAGTAGATTTTTTCTCTGAAAAAGCCGTTGAGTATATCGCCGACCGGGCTAAGTATTCGGATCAACCTTTTCTACTCATGCTTCCCTACAATGGCCCTTATGGTCACTGGCCCTCAATCATGGGACCTGCCAAAAATCAGTTTTGGGAACGTTACGCAGATATGCCGATGGATTCTGTCCCGCGAGAGGGAATTAATAAAAAGGCGATAGAAGTCTTTCAACTGACGGCAGATTATTTGTCCAAAAAGAAAGGCGGTCCCGATTTTAGCTCTCTACTGCAAATGCCCAATGACCTTACGACGCTGCGTAACTACTATTCGCAAGTAAGCGTCATTGACCATGGTGTCGGGCAGGTTATAAACGCTTTGAAATCTAACGGATTCGGCGAAAACACCATTGTTATTTATACTGCCGATCACGGTTTCTCTCTGGGACACCATGGCTTCTGGGGACATGGGCAGGCGACTTGGCCATCCAATGCATTTCGCATCGCCTACAATATTCCTTTAATCATGTGGGGCACCGGTATCTCGGAAAAGCAATCAAGTGAATCCTACGTAAGTAGCATGGATCTCTATGCAACATTGCTGGATCATCTCGGGCTTTGGAAAGATATCGAAAAAAAAGATATTCCGTCGCGTACATTTGATAGCCTATTGAGTGGTGATAGCCACGGATGGATAGATGAAATTTTTATTGAGCAGGAAGAAACACGCGCAATTCGCACACCTGGTTTCTCTTATTTTAAACGATTCAATGGCAGTGAAAATTATTTTCTGGAAAATGAACTGTACAACCTGAGCCATGATCTTGATGAACGAGTAAACCTTTCAGGTCAGATGGAGTATGAAAGTATAGAAAAAGAGCTCGCTGATAAAATTGATGTATTTTTTCATACTTTCGCGGATCCAAAATTCGATCTTTGGAACGGCGGCGCGCCTAAATCTAACACTTCCCGACCTTGGCTATGGAAAGATGCCTGGGGTGAAGATTGGCAGCCGGTAACGTGATTGAAACAAACAGGCATCTACAAGGTAAAACCTTAGGATCGAACGGCTGTTGCCGGCCTCAGGCTCGAGACAAACGATTTCTAGTATTGAAGATTTTATCTGGTCGAATGCAGTTACTGGTCAAAGGATTCAAGGTTTGAAAACAGTCAAAAAGGCTTTAGATATCTTGGATCAATTCTCTGAGACCCGCCCCGTGCTTGGCATCACCGAGCTAAGTAAAGCCACTGGTATCAACAAATCGATTGTCTATAAGATTTTGCAAACTTTGATGGAAGGTGAGTTGATCGCACAGGACAGCGAAACTCGTCGATATCGGCTAGGATCAGGTATTGTCAATCTGGCCGGTAGACATTTGGCCAATCTCCGTCCACTAGATATTGCGCGGCCTCACTTGCTCCGGCTGTGGGAAGAAACGGCGGAGACCATTCATTTCGTCGTTCAGGAAAATCACTCCATCATGATTACTCAGGTTTATGAGAGCTCGCAATCTCCTCGGGTTTCTTCACATCTTGGCGAGATTGGGTCGCTGCACGGCTCGGCAGCTGGCAAAGTTTTTTTGGCTTTCGGAAATCAGACCCTGCTGGAGACCTATCTGGAAAATGGCCTGGAAGCACTGACATTAAAAACGATCACCGATACTGAAAATTTAAGAACTGAATTACAAAAAATCAGGCGACGGGGTTATAGCGCTAGCAACGAGGAACAAGAAATCGATTTTTGTGCAATCGCAGCACCGATTTTTGATACCGCCGGGAACTTGCCGGGAGCTCTAGCAATTGCGGTTCCACCCAGCCGGTTTAAGTCGAAAAGAGTCGGTGAATTGAGCAAAATACTATTAAGGTCAACCAATGCCATTATGGATGAATTTGGTACCTCGGTTTCCTTGAGGTCCAAATTCTAGACATTAAAGACGGGCAAGAATGTATAAAGATTTTAGAGTAGCAACATGAATTACAAACGCGAAGGGAAGGGACAAGCCCTAGTTCTGGTTCACGGGTTCCTGCTTGGTTCCGGTTCTTGGCAACCGATCATCGAGCTGCTGAAAGACCGGTTGGATATTATGCTACCGGGTATGGCCGAGAGTGTGTTTGACTTGCTTGATGAGCTAGAAATGAAATTTTTTTCTTATGGGACATTCAATGGGCGATTCGATCGTGCAAGAAATTGCCCTGGAGCACGATTCAGGCCTCGACAAGTTAATCGTATATGCCTCTTCTTCCGACATAGATCAAAAATCTATCTTATAATGGGAGGGGCACAATGACGAAAAGGGCTAAACCGCCGTTTCGCGGTGATCATGTGGGAAGTCTGCTACGACCGGAAGCTCTTCTGAATTCGCGCCAAAAATGGCAAGCCGGTGATATTTCTGATGAGGAGTTAAGGGGCCACGAAAACGATTGCATTAAAAAGGTTGTCGAACTGCAAGAAAAAGCCGGGGTACGTTCAATTACCGACGGTGAGTTCCGCCGGGAAAGCTTCCATGCGGACTTTATCCGGCAGATAAAGAATGTCACTTCCAGCTGGGATTTCGATCAGGTGGCACAGCTTGGTAAGGATCACAAGGCAGGTGAAGTTAAGAAGATGCCTTATATTCCCTATATCAACGGCAAAATCGACCGGCCTCTCGGTGGCATCGAAGTTGAGAATTACAAATTTACCAGCTCGCTAACAGACCAAACTGTCAAGATCACCGTGCCGTCGCCGACCATGACCCATTTCAGGGGCGGGCGGAAAGCTATCGATCCGGAAACCTATCCTGATATGGAGGACTTTTTCGCCGACCTGGCGCGGCTCTATCGCGAGGAGTTGGCCGATTTAAGTACCGCCGGCTGCACCTACGTACAATTTGACGATACCAATCTGGCGTATCTTTGCGATGAAAAGATGCGCGAAAACGCACGTCAACTCGGAGAGGATCCGGATGAACTACCGGCGACCTACGCTGCTTTGATCAACGATTCGATTCGGGATCGGGCCGCCGACATGGCGGTCACAATCCATTTGTGCCGGGGAAATTCCAAAAGCCAATGGTTTGCCTCGGGCGGTTACGAGCCGGTGGCGGAGAAATTGTTTTCCTTGACAGATGTGGACGGATTTTTCCTAGAGTATGACGACGACCGTTCCGGTGGTTTCGAGCCGCTTCGGTTCGTGCCCAAAGGCAACAAGGTTATCGTACTGGGCCTGATCACCACCAAACGCGGCGAATTGGAAACCAAAGACGAGTTGAAGCGCCGGGTCGAGGAAGCCTCCAAATATGTGGATATTGATCAACTGGCATTGTCACCGCAATGCGGCTTCTCGTCCAATGCGGCGGGCAATTTGATTACGGTCGATGACCAAGTCAACAAACTACAGCTGGTAATGGAAACCGCCGAGGAAATCTGGGGCTAGAACAAAAAAATTCTCAACGGGAGGAAACTAAACTTGCATCATTTTATTCGGGCAGCGTCATCCTTGTCGGCATGCATCAGGTCTGGTTGGATCCTGACCTAAAAGGCGGAGCCGTAGAAAAATGGATCACGTTAACGAAATCCGGGACGGGATGATCATCGATTGGGATCATCCTATAGAAATGGACGATGGGTTGGTTTTGCGGGCGGATATCTTCCGACCGGTGGCTCAGCCACACGATAACGACAGGTACCCGGTCATTCTGTCTTACGGACCATATGCCAAGGGTCTCGCATTTCAGGAAGGCTATCCGTCCGCCTGGGACCGTATGGCTGAAGAACACCCTGACGTCACGGCCGGGTCTTCCAACAAGTACCAGAGTTGGGAGGTGGTGGACCCGGAGAAATGGGTGTTCGACGGCTATGTTGTCGTGCGCGTGGATTCCCGGGGTTGTGGTAATTCTCCCGGGTTTGTTGACCCTTTTTCACCCCGCGAGACCAAGGATTTTTACGATTGCATCGAATGGGCGGGAGTCCAGCCTTGGTCCGCCGGCAAGGTCGGCCTCAACGGCATTTCCTATTACGGCATCAATCAATGGCAGGTGGCATCGCAGCAACCGCCACATCTGGCGGCTATGTGCATCTGGGAAGGGGCCGCCGACTGGTACCGGGACATGACCCATCATGGCGGTATCCTCAGCACGTTTTGGGACAACTGGTACGATATGCAGGTCAAGACAGTGCAGTACGGCCTGGGCGATAACGGTCCCAAAAGCAGCGTGACCGGGCGGCCCGCCTGCGGCTTCGAAACCTTAAGCGAGGAAGAGCTGGCCGCCAACCGATGCTCGTTTGGCGACGATATTTTTGCCCATCCTTTTGATGGCAGCTATCACAAGGAACGTTCCCCCGATTGGTCCAAGGTAACCGTACCCTTTCTGACGGCGGCCAACTGGGGCGGGCAAGGGCTGCATACGCGGGGAAATTTTGAAGGCTTTGTCCAAGCGGCGAGTAGCGAAAAATGGCTGGAAGTCCATGGCATAGAACATTGGACAGAATTCTACACGGCCTACGGCGTCAATCTGCAGAAACAGTTTTTCGATCATGTGCTCAAGGGCCGGGACAATGATTTTTCCAAGGGCCCACGCGTACGGCTTCAGGTGCGTCACCCGGATAAGTTCGTTGAGCGTCTCGAAGATGACTGGCCGATATCGCGCACTGAATGGCGGCGCTACTATCTCAATTCGGCTGAGTTGGCGCTCGGTGACACGCCACCGGCCGAACATGAGGAGATATCTTACGCCGCTTTGGACAAGGGGGTCACGTTCTGGTCACCGCCCTTGGAAGAGGAAACCGAATTAACCGGACCATCGGCGTCAAAGTTGTTTGTGTCATCCACCACCACCGACGCTGATGTTTTTGTCATTCTCAGCATTTTTGATCCTCAAGGTAAGGAAATCGTCTTTCAGGGGGCGATTGATCCGCACACGCCGGTGGGCCAGGGCTGGCTCCGGGCTTCGCATCGCAAGGTAGATGACGAACTCAGCCGGCCTTACCGGCCGTATCACAGTCATGACCAAAAAATTGAATTGATCCCAGGGAAAGTCGTGCCGCTGGAAATCGAAATCTGGCCGACATCCATTGTCGCGCCTAAGGGATCACGGCTGGCACTGACGGTTAAGGGTTGCGACTATGAATATGATGGCGAGAGCGGCGGCCGCTTGAGTAATTTCAAAAATGAGCTCAAAGGATGCGGGCCTTTTCTCCACAACGATCCACGCGACCGCCCAGAAGAAGTCTTCGGCGGCCGGGTTACTATTCACACTGGCCCAGACCGGCAGGCATTCATTTTGCTGCCGGTTATCCCCCGATAAGCGGCGGTACGCCCAGCCGTTCGCGGGCGGTACCGAAATAACGCTCGCAAGCCAGGGCGGTCGACAGTACACGCTCTTCCGTTCCCGAAGCGCCCGACAGTTGAAGGCCAACCGGCATGCCGGCGACATCCTGACCAACTGGGATGGTAATACCGCAAAGATGCAACATATTGATGGGCTGGGTGTTCTGGGTCATCAAGCCGTTGGCGACGAAATAATCATCGATATCCTTGACCTCTTCCACCGTCGGCGGCGTGCGCACGACTGTTGGTGTCAGCAAAGCGTCTACATGGCGCAGGCGGTCACAAATGACGCCATTCAAATAGTCCAGCTTTCGCATGTTGGAATAATAGTCGACGCCCTTGATATCGATACCGTGATTGAGCCGCCGTTCAATGGTGGGATCGATTGAATCCCAGCGGTCTGAGAAATGTTCCTGCACATGGGAGAGGCCTTCAACGCCGAACAGGAAAGCGTCGAACAGGCAGGCCCGCGCCTCTGTCGCTTCTGCCATGGGGATTTTAATCAGGTGTGCACCCTGTTTTTCCAACTCGTCAATCGCGGCCTGCACCCCCTCGGCGACGCCCGGTGAGCAATTGTCCCAGAAATGTTCATCACAGATGCCGAGACGCAAGTCGCCGACATCAATGCCATCCAGATCCTGGAATAGCGCTTCTGGATCGTCATATTCGGGATCAATGGCGCCAAAGCCGATGATAGCGTCTTCGACGGAACGGGTAAGGAAGCCCGGCGTATCGAAACCGGTGCTAAGAGGCACGATGCCGTCCGTTGACCAGCGGTCGATGGTGACTTTAAGCCCGACACTACCCGTGACGGCGGCGGGGATGCGGACCGATCCGCCGGTGTCGGTGCCAAGGGCCATCAGAGACGATCCCTCTGCCAGACTAATTCCCGCGCCGACGCTGGAGCCACCGCTGACCCGGTGGTTTTCAGCATCCCAGGGATTGCGGGGCGCGCCGTAATGATAGCTGGTGCCGACGGCGCCGAAAGCGAATTCGATAGTGTGGGTCTTACCCGTGGGAATGGCCATATAGCGGCGGAGCGCCTGCATCATGGGGCCGTCGGTCGCCCATTGGATATCCATTTCCTTGTTAGTGCCGCCCCAAGTGGGCATGCCGGTGACGCCGAAAATATCCTTTACCGAAATGGGCATTCCCATCAGTGGACCCACATCGTGGCCCTGGGCCAACAGTGCATCGGCGGCCCGGGCCGAATCCTTGGCACCGTCACCGTCGAAATGTTTATAGGCTTTCAGAGTGTCGTCGTAGCGTTCGTGGCGTACTACTGCTTCGCCCATCAGTTCTTCGAAACTGATTTCACCACCCCGCACGGCTTGTGCGATCGCTCGGATTGACTGGTCCAAAATATGTTGGCTCACAACGAACCTCCTCCCTATTTGTTAAATATCAGTGGTGTTTCACTGAAATTGAGAACGGCAATATAACGACCCCGGAAGCGATAAGAAAGCCTATCCTGCCGCCGGAACCGAATAATATAAATCAATACCGGGAGGGTAACTCAGTCAGTTTCCGCGATCATTTCGATGGCGCCGCAGGGGTATTCGGTAACGCAGAGGCCACATTCCTTACAGAAGTCGTAATTGAACTTAAAGCGGTTGCCCGGCTCCAGCTTGATGACTGCATTATCGGGACAAACGCCATAGCAATTTTTGCATTCGAAACAGTTGCTGCAGGACAGGCACGAGGTGTCCTGGATGATCAGAGCATCCGGTTCCTGAATGGGTTCCCGCAGTCAGATTTCTTTATCGTTGAGCCGGCAGAAAGACATCACCGATTCTCCCATGCGCTCTGAACCAAAGCTGGTAAACGCTTGGGCGTGTTTTCCTTCTATAAAGGCGGCCACCGATAAAAGTTCATCAGCCGTTACGATGTCTTACCCGCCTCTGCCGTGAATTCGTACCTGGAACATCAATTAGACCGGTTCTTAGTTATGCCATAAACAGCTTGAAATCTCGTGGGATTAAATTATTTACTGATTATGGAAACTATCGCAAATCGTGTCAAAATTCATTGATACGTATCAACGCCAAAAAAGCGTCCGGTAAAACCGGACGCTTTCTGGTGATTCTCGTATTGTCAGGATTGCTTATTCGGGCACTACCGCCGTCACTTCGATTTCGAGCTTAGCGCCTTCTTCGACAAATCCGGCGACTTGAATGCCGGTCATGACGGGAAAGTTTTTGCCCATAACTTCCTGATAGACTTTGCCCAAATCTCCGAGGCAACCGTTATATTCATCCTTGTCCCCGATATACCAAGTCATCCGGCACATATGTTCCGGGCCGGCACCGCCGGCGGTAAGGATATCTTTGATGTTGGTTAGAGCCTGACGGGCCTGGCCGCAGAAGTCATCGGTTTCAAATTGTTCCTCTTTATTCCAGCCGACCTGGCCGGCGACGAAAAACATTTTGCCGGTGGTAATAATGCCGTTGCTGTATCCCTTGGGGCGTTGCCAATCGGGGGGCTGAATAATTTCCATGTTCTATTCTCCGTTTTACGGTGGGCTTGCATTATAAAATATTTTATTTTAAACTTAAAATGTTAGTAGTATAAACATTTTAAGTTGCAGATATAAACCATGTTATTTAGGGATTGTCAAAAAAATGACCGATGTGCTGAAACTTGCTGAAAACGAAGTAATTGAAGTGCAGGACAAAGAAACGGCAGTTTCTCCCGAAGCGGCGTTATCACTCCGTATTTGGCTGCGTCTTTTGACCTGCAGCAATTTAATCGAGCGGGAAATTCGATCCCGCCTGGTGCGGAACCTGGATATAACTCTGCCGCAGTTCGACGTCCTGGCGCAACTGGAACGAGACCATGACGGCATGACCATGAGCCAGCTGAGCCAACGGATGATGGTGACGAATGGCAATGTCACTGGTCTGGTCGATAGGCTGACACGGGAAGGATTGGTCCATCGGGAGGCTGACCCCGACGACCGGCGTTCAAACCGGGTCAGCCTGACACCCGCAGGACGGGCGAAATTCAACAAAATGGTGCCCATTCATCATGGCTGGCTCGAAGACATGCTGGGCGGTCTGGATAAGGATTCCATTGAGCAGCTTTATGATCATTTGAAAGGTCTCAAGACATCAATTCTTGAAGCCAAGCAGAAATCGGCGAACAACCAAAAATAAAGATCAAGACTTTAGGAACGAAAAGACAACGGGCCTAGGTCCGGGAACGAGGAGTTGAGTTAATGAAAATAGTCTGTATCGGCGGCGGCCCCGCCTCTCTGTATTTTTCTATGCTGGCCAAGAAGAACAATCCCGACTGGGAAATTGAAGTGTATGAACAAAATCCGGCCAATGTAACCTGGGGATTTGGCGTTGTTTTTTCCGATGAAACCATGGAGGGTTTCTGCGGCGCTGACGAAAAGACTTATCAGGCGATCATCAACAGCTTCGTTCATTGGGACGATATCGACATTTTCTATA
>PBQI01000068.1 GCA_002725625.1 Rhodospirillaceae bacterium
ATTGCGAAGGGTATTGCCCGGCTTTCCCGAGTGGTTTCGATAGTTTTCCGGTCCTTTCGATTCTCGAGGACCGCTACATCGAGTGTGTCTATAAGAAGAGCGGTCACAACAAGACACGAGCAGCGCAGATACTGGGGATTTCCAGGGTGACGTTGCGCGAGAGACTCAAGCAGATCGAATAGCGGGTGTGGATTCGTGCTTTTTCCTTCGAATGAGTCCTGCTCAGCATTGTGCGTCACCACCGGCCACGTCCACCTTGGTGCCAAACCAGACGTCGGCAGGTAGATGCCAGAGCGGTTCGTTTGCGACCCTCGAGAGTGCCTCGTTAAGCTATCAGGGCAGAAGGTCCTCCCTGTTTCAAAGAGTGCAATCTTGGTCACTGGGATCTGATTGGCCATGTTGGGTTAAGCCATTCGCCAACGAACTCAATGCGTCGCAAAATGAGTATATGCCAATCTGACGTTCTTCTGATGATTCGATAGTTTCTGCTCAGTTAGACCTCTAACTACATTTGTGTCGACCTATTTGCGTTGCATCTGGGTAACATCCCCCCCCCCAGAGGATTGTTCGAAAAACTCTTATCGCTATTATCGTTTCGAACTTGATGGTTTGCCTTCTTCTTGAAGGCAGACTTACAAATACAAGGTCGGAATAGCTGATATGTCGCACTTAGAAACAACAGTCGCGTTGAGTTTGGGTTTTGCAATCGTATGGGGCAGCCTTACGGTAGCTTTGATTAACGCCGAGGATACTCGATATATCTTTGACGTCATCAAGAATAGAGTTCGGAACCTCTTTGCAAGAAACGTCATAGGAACACACCCAGTGGAGGGTAGTCTCACGCGTCGGGAGCCAAGAAGGATTCTTGACGGCATAAAACTCTACCAGATTTCCATGAAAAACTGCGATACCGGGGAAGCGGTGCAGTTTGACATCACTGATATTTCCAGAGGAGGTATGGGAGTGTCGACTGACCGGATGATCGCACTCGATGACGAGTTTGAATTACAGATTGAAGCAGGTGACAAAGGCAACGGAGAGCTTCATACAACCATCATGGAAGCAAGGTGGTGCAAAGAGAACTCAGCGCCTCATCGATTCACGGCTGGGTTTCGCGGGCAACTAGATGCAATCTATGATGACCTGGCCCGTAGCTTGTAGAGATAGAAGGTCGCGACAGAATAGTTCGAGCTGGAACGTCACTACTTTAATGACAATTGATAGTGAACTTTTGCAGAGCTATTGAACAGTCTGTATATGTCCAAATCGATGAGTCACGACTAAGAAAACTAGAATTGGAGAGTCTAAAAGGTACGAACATGGTTTCTGTAGATGATATCGGTGAGGCGTGTCTGAATATCGACGGCTTAATTGTTTGTGTTAAGGACAATGACGGAAACGTAATCGGACAGAATGCGGCCAGTAGAGAACTGTGTGGCGAATTACTCTGTCAGCAATGCGACCGGGGTTGTACCGATATCTATGAGAAGGATGAATCTCAACAATGGAAGGATTGGGGAAGTAGGACCTATCGAAATTGCAAGATTTCTGGTCTGTACTTTGACTTAACCATTATTTCATCGTCGAGACAGGTGGTAACCATCCTTCAATCATTGGAACAAAAGTACCAGCAAGCATATGAGTATTATTCAAAGTTTGGTCTTGGGGCGAGAGAACTTCAGGTGATCAAATTGGTCATCGCCGGTTTATCAAATAACCAAATTTCTGAAAGACTGTTTATCTCGACTACCACTTTGCGAACTCATCTGAAGAATATTTATAACAAGGTCAAGGGTTCCGGAGGATCTGTGGAATTCTTACCGTTCGAAAGAAAATATGATGTATCCCAAATCAAGAATAATCCCTCTCCTTCCTAGTCCGGTCTTTATGCAGTACAGACACAAGCTCGACCAAATTTCGCACGGTGAAGGCAGCCACTTCGCTGCCGCCTAGAGCGCAGGTTGAGCTACGAATTAGGTCACTCATGCGTCCATTCTCATTTGGGCGCCTTCGTAACTCTCGAATCATTAGGACTAACTCAATAGCTCGAAGTTTCGAGTGGCCGGAATAGAGGGTTCGGCCCTATCGCTACTCGAGTCATAGTTTTCACTGGGCAATGAGCCTGCTCGACAATGGCAATCCATCACGAGCAGGCAAGATGGGACGGGCATAGGGCCCTCGAGTATTCGCAAACGGGCAAACAATTCAGGGGGGACCATCACGCTCAATTGTCGTGACACTGGCGGAGTAGAGATGAACATCTACTTGGCACGAGTGGAGCGGCAATCGAGGATAATGAGAAAGGCAGTGTAGCTATGGCTGCGGAGCAGACGATACTCATTGTAGAAGATGACTGCATCATGCGCGAGAGCCTCGAGATGCATCTAGGGCGCGTCCAAAATGTGACGGCGGTCGGCACGTGTGCGGAAGCGGTCAGCATGTTTGAAAAGCAGCACTTCGATCTGGTGATCCTCGACATCAATCTGCCGGATGGCGAGGGCCTCGATCTCATAGGATACTTTCGACAAAAGGATCAGAGTATCGTGGTGGTCATCACAGCCTATCCGAAGGTTCAGACAGCTATCGGCGCCCTGAAGGCGGGGGCATTTGACTATATCAATAAGCCATTTGACCTGGAAGAATTTGATCTCGTCATCAACAAGGCCCTCGAAGACCGACGTCTCAGAGACGAGGTGTCCGCCCTGAAACGACAGCGAACCAAGGCCTCTGGTGTGGATCGGATTCTAGGCAGGCACCCTAGCTTGACTCGTCTGCGCGAAGAGGTATGCCAGGTGGCGGCGACGCCCGACACCACGGTACTGGTCATCGGCGAGAGTGGTACAGGCAAAGAACTCGTTGCCGAGGCTGTTCATGCCGAGAGCGCCCGTCGGGGTAAGTCGCTGGTGCGAGTGAACTGCTCGGCCATCCCCGCATCGATGATGGAGGCTGAACTATTTGGGCACGAGCGTGGAGCCTTTACAGACGCGAAGATGTCGCGCCGTGGTCTAATTGAGATCGGCAACGATGGAACGGTCTTCCTCGATGAGATCGGCGACCTACCGCTAGAGCTACAACCGAAGCTCCTCCGAGTCATTGAGTCGCGTAGTTTCAGGCGCATTGGTGGTGCAAGAGAGATTCATGTGAATGTCAGATTTGTCGCGGCTACCAATCGTGACTTGGCTGACATGGTCAGAAACGGCACATTCAGAGAAGATTTGTACTTTCGGCTAAAGGTCTTTGAGCTGAGGGTGCCACCATTGCGTGATCGCATATCAGATATTCCAGTGCTTTCGGCGCATCTTCTTTCGATTCTGACCCAGCATCTCGAGCGCGACATTCTCGGTATCTCAGCGGAGGCGGTTGAGCGGATGATGAACTATAGCTGGCCAGGAAACGTGCGCGAGCTCAAGAATATCTTAGAGCGAGCAGTCATCTTGTCTCGGGACGACGAAATCGTCTCCATCGATTTGCCGTGCGACCTCACCCCATTCATTCCCGATGATTGCGAAGGGTATTGCCCGGCTTTCCCGAGTGGTTTCGATAGTTTTCCGGTCCTTTCGATTCTCGAGGACAGCTATATCCAGTGTGTCTATGAGAAGAGCGGTCAAAACAAGACACGAGCAGCGCAGATACTGGGGATTTCCAGGGTGACGTTGCGTGAGAGACTCAAGCAGATGCAATAGCACCTGTGGGTTAGTTTCTTTCCACCGGTGAAAAGAAACTAGCCAGGCCCTCGTAGTGCCGGCCTAGGTGGTTAGAAGTCTTCCTTTCGTTCTCAGCGACCATGTTTCGCTCTCCCACTTCAGGCCAGCCACAGAACCCAATGAATACAGACCAGTAAGAATCTGAGTGTGCGGTTAAGCTATACGCTGAGCGTCTCGTACCTTTCAGCGCTGGCCAATAATTCCTGACTGTCAGCTTGGCATGAGTGTTGCTTCATGAGGGACAGGTGCCGGGTAGGCCGCGAGGCGTTCACGGCGGGTGGATTCAAAACATGAAGATCCGATTACCACTGGTGGGTTTGAGCCCTCCAGTTGGCCAGCGGAGTGCTGCGTGATGCCAACATCGCGGCGGCGGACTCAGGGAGTTTGTAGAATGGGAACGAGATTGCTGGTGCTAGCTTTAACTACCTCCTTGATGGTCGCGCTCGCGGTCACCAGTGCACACGCAGGCTATAACGTTGCAGCGATAACCGGTGGCGGCAGTATTTCCGGCAAGGTGGTCTTTGAGGGCACTCCACCAAAACCGAAGACTAAGACCATCAATAAGGACCCGGACACCTGTGGGACAGGGGTAGCTGAATACGATGTGGTGAGTGTCGGCTCAGGTGGTGCGCTCGAGTCAGCGGTGGTTTACATCTCGAAGATCAAGCAGGGAAAAGACTGGGCTGAAGAAATGAAAGGCCAGTTTGAGCTGGACCAGCGCGGCTGCAAATTTGTGCCAAAGACCTACGTCGTCAAACGTGGCGCGAAGATGAAAGTAGCGAATAAGGACCCAGTTTCCCACAACGTCCACAGTTATGAGGTCAAGGGGCGATCACGGATCACGGTATTCAACTCAGGTCAGCCCGCTGGTTCTGAGTTTGTCAAACCCGTTCGAATGCGTCGCAAAGGCTCACATGGACTCAAGCTCGAATGTGACATTCACAACTTCATGCACGGATGGATGTTCGTAGCAGAGAACCCTTACTACTCCGTCACCGGAAAAGACGGAGCATTTTCAATCGGGGACCTCCCGCCAGGCGACTACGAGCTTGGCGTGTGGCACCCGGTCCTCGGTGAGCAATCCACAAAGGTGACCATTGCAGCTGGTGCAAAAGCCGCCGCAACATTTCAGTACAAATAGGAGGTCTCGTAATGAACTCGCTAAACCACACGCGGTTAGTGGCTCGACCAAGATGTACCTCGGTGAGAGTTACCGGATTTATCGGTGCCGCCATCGTCCTAAGTGCTATCAGTGGCTGTACGAAGGCCACCACAGCTCCTAAGCCAGCCACGTCGGCGGGGGAGAGTATCCCAGAGATAGGGCCGCTCCCGAACGTCGAATTCAACGCTGCTAAGGCGGAACTGGGCAAGCATCTCTTCTTCGACCGTAGACTCTCGGGCGACGATGTGATTGCGTGTTCGACCTGTCACGACCCATCGAAGGGCTGGGCTGACGGAAAGGCGCTCTCATTGGCCTATCCGGGTTCTGACTACTTCCGAAGCTCCAAACCCTACATCAACTCTGTACACGCTCGCTATTTCTATTGGGATGGACGTCTCACTGGAAAAGATGGCGCTACAATGGCTCGCGATGCCATCACAGAGACCCATTTTCTGAACATGGATGGCAGGCTCATGTTCATGCGCTTGCAGCAGGTTCCTGAGTACGTCGCCATGTTTGAGAAGGCCTTCGGAAAGGAGCCCAACTTTGGGCGAACCTTAAAGGCACTCGCGGAGTTCCAGAAGACCATCGTCTCAAAGAACGTACCGTATGACCAATACGTGAAGGGCAAGGGTAGTTTGCCAGATGATGCCCTCGCGGGACTCGAGGTGTTCCAGGGCAAGGGGCGCTGCATCCAGTGTCACAACGGCCCATACTTCAGTGATGGGAAAGCCCATAGAATGGGTGTGGGCGAGAACCCAGAGATTGTCGCGACTCCCCTCAGGCACATCACTATGCGCTCGGTATTCAAGTTTATGGGTGTCGACAACTTTGAGAACGTGAAGACGGATGTGGGCCATTACGTCGTTAGCAAGGAAGAAAAGGATCGTGGCGCCTTTTTGACACCGACCCTTCGTGAACTCGGACACACCGCGCCGTACATGCACAACGGTATGTACGCCACGCTCGACGACGTCATTGAGTTCTACAATAGCGGAGGCGAGATGAACAACCTACCTCGAGACTCGATGCTCAAGCCGCTCGGGCTGACCAGCAAGGAAAAGAAAGACCTCAAAGCGTTTCTGCTAGCTCTCACGGGTGACCCCGTCATCGTCGAAGCGCCAGCCAGATACGAATACAAGCTGATTGAAAACTGGGAACAGGTCGCAAATTGACCACTTAAGGGTGCACTGAAAGTCGATGTGTCTTTGAGTGTATGAAGAGAGGCCGAAAATGACTAAGAAGCATACCACGAGAACCCTAACGGTACTCGTCATGATGGCTGCAGCCGGGAGCGCACTAGCAGCTAAGCATTCGTTCCCCCAGCTGGGCGCGTTAGGGCCGGTACCGGTACCAGATGATAATAAGATTACTCCGGCGAAGGTTGCCCTAGGCAAACTCCTCTACTTTGATCCACGACTGGGTGGGGACATGTCCACTTCGTGTGCTGACTGCCACTCCCCGTCGATGGGATGGCAAGATAACCAGCCACTCTGCCGTGGCTATCCGGGTACGGAACACTGGCGCAACTGCCAAACTATCGTCAACTCTGCCTATTATACCCAGCTCTTTTGGGCGGGGTCGGTGACCTCATTGGAAAAACAGGCTCCTTCGGCAGCCCGAGGTGCGGTCGCTGGAAACGGAGAGCGCGACATGATGGAAGAGCGTCTGGCGCAGGTCCCGCTCTACCTCGAGATGTTCGAAGAAGCATTCGGCACGCCGCGGCCACTGCTTCGCGATGCATGGCGGGCTATTGCAACCTTCGAGCGCACACTGGTTCAACGAGATACGCCGTTTGACCTCTACATGCTTGGTGACAAAAAGGCTCTCAGCAAGGCCCAGAAAAGAGGCAAGAAGCTCTTTGAGGGCAAGGCTGGGTGTATTCAATGTCACAACGGTGCCTTCTTTACCGATGAGAAATACTACAACTTAGGTGTGCCCACGGCACCGGAGTTCAAGGAGTCGGTTCTCCATCAGATCACCTTCCGGTTTGAGCAATATGCGAAGGGCGTGACCGAGGATATCTATCGCAAAACGAAGACGGACCTCGGACTCTACTACCGTAAGAAGGGCAAGGAGGACATGGGTAAGTTTCGTACACCCACGCTTCGCTACCTCACGTTTACCGCCCCGTACATGCACAACGGTACCTTTTTTGAGCTCTCAGAGGTCATTGATTTCTACAACGAAGGTGGTGGTGAAGATCGCATTCAAAAGAACTTCGGTCACAGCACCAAGACGAAGCTCTTAAAGCCACTCGGACTGACCGATGGCGAAAAGGAAGACTTGGTTACTTTTTTAGAATCACTGACAGGTGAAGAAATCCTAATGGATGCCCCTGAACTGCCAAAAGACGCAGTTCTCAACTAGGAGGGTTTGATGTCCAAAACGACACAGAAACAAAGAGATGGGTTGGATGTCCTGCAGGAGGAGAGCCCGGAGAAGTATGGTTGCTTGAGCCGACGGCACTTTCTGCTCACAGGGACTTCTGCGGTGGCTTGCCTGGCCCTCATGCCAACTGGAATTGCGGGTGCAGCCAAGGGGCTACCGGCTGTGCAGACGACGCACCCCAGGATGAAGATTGGCACGGTCTCGGCCCTCAGAGAGGGGGTAGCCGTTAACTTCATGTATCCGAGCCCTAAGTTTGGACCGTCCTTTCTGGTCAAACTCGGTACAGAAGCGGGCGGAGGGGTTGGTAAGGGATCAGATATTGTCGCTTTCAACGGCATGTGCCCACACATGGGTGGGCCTCTCATTGGAATGTACAAGCACGAATACAAGGCAGTTGGCCCGTGCCCGCTCCACTTGACCACGTTTGATCTGACCCGTTTTGGAATGATCATCACTGGTCAGGCGACAGAGTCACTGCCTCAGGTAACCCTCGAACTCGATGGTGACGATATTTACGCCGTAGGGTTTTTGGGCCTGGTCTATGGACGCAATTCAAACGCATGAACACGATGAGTCAATTTTGAACGCAAGGCCTCAAACGCGCCGCGAGAGCTAAATTGTTCGTTCCCGAAGCCTGACGCCACAATGTCAGGTGGGGCGTTTCTTAGGAGAAGAGAAAATGAGCCACGAGCCATACTACGAGCCACTACAAAACATTCCACTTCCGCCGAAGAACGCGACTGTTCTCACGACTGCCTGTGACTATTGCATCGTGGCATGTGGCTACAAAGTCTATCGCTGGCCGGTAGATGGGAAAGACGGTGGCGTGAAGGCGTCGCAAAATGCTCTAAACCGCGACTTCCCTATAGGCATGACTCAGGGCAATTGGGTCTCACCCAATATGTACAACCGGGTGATGCATGATGGGAAAGAACATCACATCTTGATTGTTCCGGATGCCGACACGAAGGTGGTCAATATTGGTGGCGACCACTCCGTTCGCGGTGGTGCTATCGCGCAGAAATGCTATAGCGAGCGCACTGCAACGCATGACCGTCTCAAAACGCCGCTTCTCCGTGTTAACCGCCGACTCGTTCCGATTAGCTGGGATGAGGCAACGGATATCTTCGC
>PBQI01000069.1 GCA_002725625.1 Rhodospirillaceae bacterium
CGAATATTTGCCGGCAATACGATCCCGTAGTTCCAGCTTGTCGATTTACCAACCGCCGTTTTTGGTATCTCTTTGACGATCTCAAGTATCGACGGCAGTTTGTATTTGGCCAGTTTTTCGCGGCAATAATCCTGTAATTGTTCCGAACTCACGCCGCTGCCATGCCTGAGTACAATCTTGGCAACAATAATTTCGCCTCGATAACATCGGGATGGGTATAAAGAAATTCGTCGAGTTCACCGATATCTCCTGTGAACAGCCAGCCTTGCCGCAAAGCGGCGGCCGTTTCCTCGGGCCGGTTGCGGTACCCCAACATGATTTGCGGCCCCCGCAAACAGATTTCGCCCTGTTCGCCCGTAGCCAGAATTTTGTCACCGGTTGCCACGTCAACGATTTTGATCTCGGTCAGGGGTAGCGGCGGGCCTACTGACCCGGGCACGATGGCCCGGTCGGCGCAATTTAAGAAAATGACCGGTCCGGCTTCTGATTGGCCATAACCCTCGAATATGAGTAAATTATACAAATCCTGCCATTGTCTGAGAGTCTTTTCCGGTAAAGGGGCAGAGCCTGAAAGTCCCCGGCGGACAGAAGAGAAATCTGCTTTGTCCAAATCTTGATAGGCAAGCAGTCCATTAAAGATGGTCGGGACGAACGGCAGGAATGTCGCCTTTTCCCGTTCGATGGCCTCAATCACCAGATCAGGTCGATAGCGGGTCAGCAGGATCAAACTTCCCCGGCAATAGAGAGCCAGGTGCAGACAGACCGATACGGCGAACACATGGAACAACGGCATGACGCAAAGTATTATTTCGTCATCCATGGTTGTCGGCACCGGAACTTCCAACTGGCTGATATTCACTGACATTTGACGGTGGGTGGTGTTCACGCCTTTGGGCAGACCCGTCGTACCGCCGGTGTACTGAAGGGTCGCCAGATTGTCGGGCCCGGGCAGCGGCTCCGGCAATCGTATAGTCTGATCGTCCTTCCAGGTATCCAGGCGGCGGCGGCCGTCATCACCGATCCTGATGCCATGTTTGATATTCAGTTCCTTTAGAAGTGGCTCAACAACGTCGCGGATGTCCTCGCCATAGACAACAGCTAACGGCGCGGCATCCGCCAGTATATGACGAAGTTCGCGCGCCGTGTAAGTTGGATTAACCGGAACCGCCTGTGTGCCGGCTGCATGGATGCCGAACATCGCGGCAGCTATTTCTATCGAGTTACCGCAAAGCAGCGCCACCCGCTCGCCCGGACCGGCGCCGAGTGACTGCAACTCGGTGGCAAAGCCGGCCGACACACCGGACATACTCGCCGTAGGTCAGGCTTCGTTCATTAAAGACCAGGGCCTGGCTATCAGGGGTCAGTTCACCGGCCTCCCGCAACATATGCACGACCGTCCGGTGGATTTTCGACAGATCAGTTAATTCCATTAAGCCCACCGGCATAAAGTGGCGAAATGCCGGTTATCAATCGGTCAGTTGACGCAAACGGGATAGAGATCGTTCTGAATGGCCATGGCGAAGGCTAAATCAAAATCGGGCGCGCTCGCCAAAGGTTCGCCATCGGCCGCAAATATACCGAAGTGATTTTTGCCATCCTCGAACACCGGCTTGATATAGGCGATTTCATCCAACCCGAGAAAGGCGAGATCCGACGGCGAAAGAACGCCTGGCAGCTTGATGGCGGCATTATCCCGGTTGTTTTCGGAGTTGGTCATTCACTTGTCCTTTTAGTTATGTTGCGCCGTGCCTGAAATAAGAATTGCATCAGGCATCAGCCTCGAGGTCGATCGTTGTGGAATTTGATCTTTTACCGTTGGCCGCTCCTTTCTCGATTTGGATGGTTTTCACCTGGGACTCAGGTATCGGGCGGAATAGATCCACATGCAGCAAGCCATCTTCTAGTCGTGCCGACGTCACTTCAATCCCTTCAGCCAGGACAAAGCTGCGCTGAAATTGCCGGGCGGCGATGCCCCGATGCAAATAAACGCGATCGTTGTCGTCTGCCGCATTGCGCCCGCGGATAACCAATTGATTGTCCTCGGTGGTCACTTCCAAATCAGCCATGGTGAACCCGGCCACCGCCAATGTAATCCGCAGATTTTCCTCACCGGTTTGCTCTATATTGTAGGGGGGGTAGCCTTCAGCGGACGTTTTTACCACCCGGTCCAGCACTTGTTCAAAGTGATCAAATCCCAGCAGAAGAGGGTTGTCGAAAATAGGTAAGCGCGTCATGCCAAGTCTCCTCCAATGAGCGAGCCGTCGTGTCAAGGCAGACCCTAAAAAGGCGTCCGTCAAAGCCTAATTTGGCAGAAAAGTCCTCTACGTCAAGGGGACAGAACGATTGTGCGGATCAGAACAGTTGCAGAATAGCGCACTCTGATTGGGCCGTCACTTTGGTCGCCGCGACTGAAAGCTGGTCCGCGTTTCCTGGGGCAAGGCAAAGGACGCATGCTCATCGGGAGCGGCACCTTGACCGAGTTGCAGGAACACCTGGACGAGTTTTCACCTAGTTTCGAAACCACTGTCTGGACCGGTATTCTCGGTGGTTCCTTTCTCGCCTTCTATGCCTTTATCGGCTTCGAGGACATGGTCAACTTGGCCGAGGAGATTAAGGATGTCCGCCGTACCCTACCCGCCGCCATTGTCGCGACCCTTGTGGTGACGACGTTAATTTACGTTATCGTCGTCCTTGTCGCTAACTTGGCAATCACACCCGCCGAATTAGGCCAAAACGATGCTTTCTTGGCATTGATCTACGAACGAGAAACCGGTTCGAACCCGGCGCTGATCAACCTGATCAGTATATTCGCGGTATTGAATGGCCCGCTCATCCAGATCATCATGGCGTTGCGTGTTCCTTACAGACTGAGCGCTTAAAAATGGCTGCCGGCCTCATTCAGCCGCATTCATCCTAAGACGAGAACACCTGTGAACGCCACTTTCTGAATCGTCGCACTACTGGCCTTTCTGGCGGTAGGTATGGATATCAAGACCTTGGCGCAATCGATGTGTCTCATCATCCTGATCATCGCGACGCTGGTAAATACCTCGCTCCTGCGCATTAAGTGGCATGACCGGGCGAATGCGGCTAAAGATGATACACCTGCTGTCGTCAAAGGCATGCGTGTGCCTTTTCGGGTTCCCGGAGCGGGTGTGGCGGTGAGTTCCTTTTTTGCCTATTTGATATTCGTAGATCTCATCGGATTTTGATACTTGACGTTAGTCAATGCGGAATTGGGCCGATTTGGGGAAAAATAGGAGACAATGAATTGCCGGGGGATACCCCAAAGCACAGGAGGAAATTTAAATATGGGGCTCAAAGATATCCTGGTCCATGTGGATTCGACTTCTCAAAGCGCCACGCGCGTTGAAGTCGCTGCCCGTTTGGCGCACCAGCACGATGCTCATTTAACCGGCATCTATGTCATAAGCAGCCCCCATATTTCACCCACTCAAGATTTTGGCCAATTGCCCGTAGAATATATTGAGCAACGGGAGAAGGATTCCGGCGATCGGGCTATCGTCGCTGAAAAATCATTTTTAAATATCGCCGATCAACATGGTGTGACACATGAATGGAGATGCGAAACGGGTCTCGCACTGGATATCATCAGCATGAATTCGCGTTATAGCGACGTGGTGATACTTGGTCAGCGCGACCCCAACAACGCCGAGGATTTCGGTGACCTGCCCGACGGCATAATAATGACATCCGGCCGGTCGGTGCTGGTAATCCCCTATACCGGCAAGGTCGAATCACTCGGTAAGCGGGTGATGATCGGATGGGACGGCAGTGCACAGGCAGCCCGAGCTATTCACGATTCTATTCCCCTGATTGCAGCGGCGGATAGGGTGGATATCATCGCCGTTAATCCCAATGGCAGTGGCGATCATGGTGAAACTCCCGCAGCCGACATTAGCCTGCATCTGGCCCGTCACGGTATTAAAACCGAGGCCCAGTCGATTACCGTCAACGACATCGGTATCGCCGATATTCTGCTCTCTCGGGCATCGGATAGGGGGATCGATCTTTTCGTTATGGGCGCTTACGGACATTCGCGTTGGCGGGAACTGGTTCTGGGCGGAGTCACGGCACATATGCTTGAACATATGACCATGCCAGTGCTGATGGCGCACTAAAAACAAAAAAAGGGGTCAGACTACTTTTTTTAAACGAGATGATTGGGTTCGAATTCCTGGATAAGCGATTCGATATCTGGAATATGGACAGTACGGCCCGAAAAGTGGGCAACGCCGTCGGTTTCCATTTTGCGGATGGTACGGGACATCGATTCCGGTGTGGTGCCTATCATGGCCGCCAAATCGTGCCGGGATAGAGGCAATTCAAAATCGGTTTCCCCGGAGGTCCTGTTCTCACCATATTTGTCCAATAGAATGAGCAGCAAATGGGCAAACCGCGCCCGGACAGACAGGGTTGCATTGTGGAGAATTTTTTCTTCGGCATTGCCCAAGCTGGTTGACACGCGCTTAAGATACCGGAGACCAAGTGCCGGATTTTTTTCCAATAGCGCCTTCACTGTTGCAGCATCTATTTGGCAAATTCGTGTTGGTTCCAATGCTTCCGCACTGGCTCTATAATCCTCGCCCGCCAATAGAGCACGGTAACCCAAAACATCCCCAGGACCCACCAGATACAGAAGAAAGGAATTACCCTCGGAATCGGTTTTACGGACACCGATCAATCCGGATTCAAGGCAATAAACGCCTCGGCAAGCATCACCTTCGTGGAATACGACCTCGCCAGACAGAAATTCTTTAGTCACCCGCCCTTCATCAAGTTGCTTTAGTTCATCCTCGTTAAGAACGCACCATTCAGTCTTGTCTCGAAGCTGACAGTTAAAACAGTTCAGGCTAATTATTCTATTCCCTTTGATCCGCCGATCAACTTTCCGTTACCGAAGCGCAATTTCAAGCCCTAGAGGGCAAATGCGTTGGCTCTTTTGACCAACGTCAATTCTTTAGTATGTTGGAATCTATAAAATCAGACACTTTTTCGCAAACGGTTATTATAAATAATGTCGCACGCAAATCGCCCAAATTATAGATTTTTAAATCGATTGTCAGCTTACCGTCAGCCCGCCGATCATCCGAAATCACAAAGTGATGTGACGGATATGGCTGGAATTCGTGCGGCAGCGGTAAAATTCGTCGAGCGGTTTGGCGATAATGCCATTGATGAAGCCGGCATCCGCGCCACCGAACTGCTACAGGTTGGCGACTATCAAGGTCGGGCACGTTGGCAATTAATTAAAAAAGAAGTTGAACAGTTGTTGTACGCTAAAGATACCGTTGCCAAACGATAATTATAAAATTCATATCTGATGTTAATTAATACAATCGCTTGATTGTTTTGACATTTTATAGAATGGAACAAAACGAAAGGAGGTTCAAAACAGCATATCAGTTGTTTGAAAATGGAGTGTCCGCAAGGATTAGTTCCGGATTTTGACTCTGCCTGGTGATACCACCGGATAAACACCAAAGACGGTTTCCGTGGCACAGAAGTACGGAAGGAAAGCATGTTCACAAAAGATATTATGACGACCAATGTCATTACTGGTTCACCGGATTCTTCGGTTGCCGAGATTGCGAAATTGCTGGTAGACCGACGGGTCAATACCGCTCCCGTCGTCGATATCGGTGGAAAATTGGTTGGTATCGTCAGTGAGGGTGATCTCGTTCACCGTAGCAGAGGCGACCACGAAATGCCCCTATCCTGATGGCTGATGCTGGTTGGCGACCCAACGACGTTCCGGACGAATATATCAAAAACCATGGCTCAACGGCCAAAAAAGTAATGACGGTTGATATCGCGAAGATCACCGAGTTCACCTTCATCTCCGAAACCTTGGAAAAGAGGAAGATAAAACGGGTACCCGTGGTCAAAGAAGGCGTCTTGGTCGCCATAGTTAGCCGCGCCAATATCATCCAAGCGCTGATCTCCAAAGGTGAAGGCGATTTGCCGAAGGTCGATGCTTCCAACCAGGAAATCCGATCAAAACTTTTGCAGGAACTCGACCAGCATGCCTGGGCCAGCACGGCAACGATGAATGTTGTCGTCAATGACGGCGTGGTCCTTTTCTGGGGATTCGTTGAATCCGATGAAGCGAAAGAAGCATTGAAACTTGCCGCCGAAAGTATTTCCGGCGTCAAATCTGTAAAGAATAATTCAGGGGTTTCCGCCGCTCCACCCTACTACATCTAGGAACGGCGCTCCGGCGATCTGTGATCGCCAGTCAGGCCCTCCTGCCGGCCTGACGCATGTTCCCTGAGACTGATAGGGCCTGGCGCCAAGCGCCAAGCGCATTTTTTTATACTGCCCCATTTATTTAAATTCCCACGTCCATTTCCTTATATTCTAAGAATTTCTGCCATCCAGTCGGAAGTCTGGCCGTCATAGCTGTAGCGACGGTTATCAACGGCATGACCGCCATCAAGGATGAGCAAGAACCGCGACAAGCCATCCGCCAGGGACATGATCTGTTCGCTGTTTTCCGGCGGCGTGATCTCGTCCTGGTCGCCTGCCAAAACCAAAAGTGGACAAGTAATCCGTTTATCAAGTAACGCCAAATTAAACTTTCGGGCATAAGCACGAGCCTCGTCATCACCGGTACAATAGGTCCGTTGCCGGAAGGCGTCCTGCAGTAATACCGGCAGATGGGTAAAATCGGTGCCGTAATCAAAGGCGCCGGAAATACTGATACAGGCCTTGATACGCTTTTCGGCAATCGCCGATCGCACAGCAAAATGCCCCCCCATTCCGAGGCCCCAAACACCAATCTTCTGACCATCGATATCGTCCCGTCGCTGGATACAATCTATAACCGCCGCAACGGCGACCTCGAAATCGGGGCGCAGGGGCAGGTCGTATTCTGCTTCCCCCTGGCCTGGTCCGTCGAAAGACAACGTCGCCACGCCCCGGCGCAAAAAGCTCATTTCCTGAATGCCCAACTCCTCCTTACAGCCGTCGATTCCTGAACACATGATAACGATCGGAGGTTTGGTTTCGCTACTGCCGGTGGATCCAAATGCGGAAGGGCCAGGCGATGACAGGCCAAAGATTTTTCATGGGTGATCTTTAGCTGCTCCATGTCGTTGACGAATAGAAATTTCTCGAAATGGAATAGCAGCGCCGCCCGTTGCAGATGCTCGCCC
>PBQI01000070.1 GCA_002725625.1 Rhodospirillaceae bacterium
CCAAGTTATAATCCTTGACTGTGTTGGCGTCCCGCTCAATGGCGGCAATAACCAACCCGTCAACCCGGCCTACGCCCGCCAAACCGGCGGCGATTTGTTCAGGGTCCGCCAGATCAAGAGCTAAGCCGGTCACCCGGTCACCGATTTCGCCGGCAATTTTTTTACTCCGCTTGAGATCACGGCCAGATATCAACACTCGGTGGCCACGGTCATGGTACAGTTGGGCGGTCGCCTTACCGATACCGGAGGTGCCTCCGATTATCACATAACATCCTTGATCACTCATTTGCAATTTTCCCCCAGTCTAAGTTGGCTTGTTAAGTTGTTCTTCTAGATAATCCCAGTCGCGGGAAAATCGATACGAATTACGGACGGGCGGCTGAGGCGATTGGGTTTCTAGCCACCGGACCGTGTTGTCGCTGCGATTATAAAAAGCATGGGTGCATTTGACACCCGTCCAAAGAAAGTCACCCCTTTTCATCAAATATTTTTCATCATCGGCCCAGGCCTCAACTTCACCATCGACGATGTAATATGCTTCCTCCAAAGGATGATCGTGGGGATGGGCACAACCGCCCGGCTGGTATTCCACCATGAAGCTGGTATGAAGCGCTGCATCCAGCCTTTCGTCCACCAGCATTTTCAAGGCGATACCGCTATAGGCCAACAAAGCCGTTGCCATACTGGCAGATACTTTGGGTGCATCCACGCGGGCGCCGATGGTGAGGGAATCGAGCTTGATGTCATCATCGGTCATGCGGAAAAGATTTCTGGATCGCGGGTCTCTAATATCCAGTTCTTCGATCTCTACATCGTCGGTTGGTCCAATAAAATAGGTATCCTCGATAAAGTTTTCACCTTTGGGGCAAGGTGCGTTCATGTCCAGCCAACGGGCCGTTCCATTTTCCGGCCCCAGCCAGGCCTGACCCGTGCCAACGGGGATAACGCCACAGGCTCCTGGTGACAGGATGTAGCCACGTCCTGCCAAAATGAGAACTGGGTTGCCTTCTAGAACGAAAAAACTTTTCTCGAAGGATTGAACATGGCTATCCACATGGCCGCCCATCGTTAACTCACATAATCCCCATCCGGTGTGAACCGCCCCTTGGTCACGGTTCACCAAGGAGCAACGTTTATACCCGGCAGCGTGTTCGGGAAATGCTGTGGTCGGTTCTAAATCCGCCGCCCGCATAATATGGTGCACGTTTGTTTAAACTCCCGGTCTATCTTCTTAAATTATTAACAATAAAAAAAATCATGTGAAACCAGATGGAAATAATCGGATATTTTTACTATTTTTGTCAGAATCCGTCATTCTAAAGAAAGTTGGATTGATAGCAAAGTGGTCAGCCCCCATTGATGTGTCCAATTTGAATGTTAGTGCATCACCGGCCTTTGGTCCATTGCAATGACTTCTTCTGGAGCCGGAGGACGATAGCCTAATGCACTGTGGGGTCTTATCGTGTTGTAGTGTAATCTCAATCTTTTATCCGATTTATCAGAAGCATTGAGCTTAGAAGACCATGTTGCCCGAGCATCCGAGTGATAAAGAATAGGATAGCTAGTTGATTTTTTTAGGAGGCATCGTTAAGAGGACTGAATATCTAATCCGGAGCTGAAAATTTCCAGTCAAACGTGGGAACGGTCATGAATAAAAAAAGCAGTACCCTTAGCGGCGGACAGATTCTGGCCGACCAGTTGCGGGCAGAAAACGTCGATACGGTGTTCTGCGTTCCCGGGGAAAGCCACCTGGCGCTGCTTGACGGGCTGTATCAGCATCGCAACACCATTAAAGTCGTATCCACCCGCCACGAAGGTGGCGCCGCCAATATGACGGAAGCCTATGGCAAACTGACGGGCCGGCCCGGTATCTGCCTGGTTACCCGGGGTCCCGGTGCGACGCACGCTTCGGCCGGTCTGCATACTGGCTTTCAGGATTCGACACCGATGATCCTGCTAATTGGTCAAGTGGGGCGTAGCATGGTCGACCGCGAGGCCTTTCAGGAAATCGATTACCGCCGCATGTTCGGTGAAATAGCGAAATGGGTGGCTCAAATTGATGATGCTGCCCGCATTCCCGAATATGTTTCGCAAGCCTTTCACCGTGCCACATCCGGCCGCCCGGGGCCGGTCGTTTTAGCGCTGCCTGAGGACATGCTGACGGATAAAGCCAACGCACAGATTATTCCGGCGGCACAGCCCGTTCAGGCGGCGCCGCCCCCCGAGGCCATGGCCGAATTGAGAGTTCGCCTGGAAAGTGCTGAGCGGCCATTGCTGATTGTCGGAGGCCCGACCTGGACAGCAAAAGCAGTAGCGGACATGACCACATTCGTGGAAGCCAACGGGTTGCCCGTGGCAGCGTCTTTCCGGTGCCAGGATTGCTATGACAATAGGCTCGAAAATTACGTCGGCGACGTAGGTATTGCAGTAAATCCAAAATTATCGGCCGCCATCAATGATAGCGATCTGCTGATCGCCGCTGGGCCGCGTCTTGGCGAAATGACCACTCAAGGATACAACCTGATCGATATCCCAGTGCCTCAGCAGGAATTCGTGCATATTCATGCTGGCGTCGAGGAACTGGGTCGGGTCTATGCGCCGACCTTGGCGATCAACGCATCGATGCCGGCCTTCGCCGCGGCCGCCAGGGCCATGCCCCCTGTCGACGGTAGACGCTGGCGAACCAGGCTGGAGGAATTGCGCGCTAGCTATCTCAAACACATTGTTCCGACCGAATTACCGGGTGCGATCAATCTCGGTAAAATTGTTTCCCATCTAAGCAATACCTTGCCCGAGGACGCCATCATCACCTGCGGCGCCGGCAACTATACAATTTGGGTACACCGGTTTTTCCAGCACAAAATGTTCAGAACCCAGCTGGCTCCCACCAGCGGCGCCATGGGATACGGCGTGCCTTCGGCGATCACCGCCAAATTGATAGAGCCCGAGCGCATGGTCGTCAGTTTTAGCGGCGACGGCTGCTTCCAGATGTACGGTCAGGAACTGGCAACGGCAGTCCAGCAGAAAGCTCCGGTGGTGTTCATTATCGCCAACAACGGTATGTTCGGCACTATCCGCATGCATCAAGAAAGGAACTATCCGGAGCGGGTGATCGCCACCAAGATACAGAACCCCGACTTCACCGCCTTGGCTCAAGCCTATGGCGCCCATGGAGAACTGGTGACCAAGACTGAAGATTTTGCGGCCGCCTTTGACCGTGCCGTCGAGTCCGGTAAACCGGCCGTAATCGAGCTGCAGATCGATCCGGAGGCCTCGACCCCGGTTCAAACTCTTAGTGAAGCGCGCGAGTCCGGACTGGGAGCAAATACCTGACCTCTCGTTAACAACACAGTACAACCTGATGTAACGAATTGAGTACAGGCTTAGGCACATCAATCCAAAAAATTATCGATGATGGGCCAGCTTATAGCTTTTACCGGCTGCACGCTGCCGGCGGAGATGTCGGAAAGGGTTGACGGCCCGCTTGCCTTTGCGGATTTCGAAATGTAATTGCGGCGAAACTACATTGCCCGATTTTCCGACCTTAGCGACAACCTGCCCCTTGTTCACCTTGTCGCCCCGCCGCACCAACAAGCGGTCGTTATGGGCATAGGCGGTTACCCAGCCGCCGGAGTGCTTGATCAGCAACAAATTACCGAATCCTCTTAATTCATTGCCGGCATAGGCTACAACACCATTTCCCGCGGCGCGCACGGCCGCACCGACCGGGGCGGAAATATTGATCCCGTCATTTTGCAACCCTTCGCCTTTGGCGCCAAATGACGACAGTATCCTACCTTTGATCGGCCAGAAAAACCTACCGCTGGTTCGGCCGGAATATTTTTGTACCGGGGCCGGTCGCTTCGGTTTTACCTTGGCGCTTTGTTCGGCTTTGGGTTTCGCTGCTTTCGCACGTGACGGTGGACTTCTTTCGATTATTTTACGTTCTTCCGATGTCACTTTGGGCAGCGGCAGGGTTTGTTTGATCACGGGTTCAGCTCTAGCGAACGCCTGCGCTTTTGCTTCCCTGCTGGATGAAGGCAGGCGCAAACGCTGGTTGATATAAATGCGATAAGGTGGCCCTAGCTGGTTCAAGCGAGCCAACTCATAGGTGTTGACGCCATAACGCCGGGCAATACCTGACAACGTTTCGCCACCACCAACCAGATGTTCTCGGGCACGCGGCAAGATCAATGATTCCCCAGCATGCAGACGATAGGGAGGGGTCAATTTATTGGCATCGATGATATCGCGGGCCGAAACACCGTAGCGCCGGGATACGATAAACAGGGTATCTCCAGGCTTAACTTGAATTACCCCGCTTAACAGAATGTTAGCGCGTTTTGCATTGGCAACCCGGGAAGCCGAAGGAGACGACGACCCAGAGTAGATCGGTCCGCTCGAACTCGAGGGCGGCGGCCATTCAAGTCCACCGCAACCGGTTAGGGCAAGCGCAGCCAGCAACATAACCGGTGTAAAAAAATTTGTTACCAAAATCCTCATCATAACTCCGTCGTTATGCGAAGGCGGCGGCATCCTCGGGGATCAACGGCACAAACCTAACGCCGTGCAATTCCTCGGTTTCCAGCCCTTTTTCAGTACGGCGAACACGCAACATGGTGTTGAATTCAGCATTATATCCGATGGGTACCACCATAATTCCGCCCACCGACAGCTGGCCTGCCAGGATCGGTGGGATATCCGCCGCAGCTGCCGTAACGATGATTCGATCGAAAGGTGCCTGAATTTCCCAGCCCAAGGTTCCATCACCAGCTTTGGTGGTGATATTGCGCAATCTTAATTGTTCGAAGCGTTTTTCCGCTTCGGCCAACAGGGGTTGGTGCCGTTCAATGGTATAAACCCGGCGGCACAGAGGCGATAGGATTGAAGTTTGATAGCCGGACCCCGTCCCCACTTCCAGAACCTTCATGCGGTCGGTCAGTTCAAGGGCCTCGGTCATCATGCCGACGACCGCTGGTTGGCTGAGTGTCTGGTGGTGGCCAATGGGCAACGTGACATCGTCATAAGCGCTGTCCTTAAATGCCACTGGTGTAAATAGCTCGCGGGGCGTTCGCTCCATGACGGAGACAACATATCGGTTCGTGACGCCGGCGCGTCGTAGCGCCAGCACGAGTTTCATCCTATTTGCATTCAATGCCGTTTCTTCCCCTTAAATGCCTGTTTTAATGACCGCATCGTTGCGCGGTGGGTAAGATCTAGCGACAAAGGCGTCACCGAAACGGCTCCTTTTTGGATGGCGGCCAGGTCCGTTCCCGCGGGATAGCGGTCCGATGTCTTCTGCGCCCCGATCCAAAAATAGGAATCTCCTCTCGGGTCCAGGCCTTCTATTACCTCGTCGCCGGTCTTGCGGCGTCCCTCGCGGGTTACCTCGATACCGGTCACTTTATTTTTCGGCACTGCGGGAAAATTAACGTTGATAAGTACATCACGCGGCCAGTTGACTGACGTGACTTTTTTAATGACCTTGGGCGCATAGGCTTCCGCCGCCGACCAAATCACTCGGCCGGCGCCAGTCCCGTCATCGTCCACCACATCCTGGCTGAAAGCGATGGCTGGAATTCCCAGCAATGTCGCTTCCATGGCGGCGGCGATGGTCCCCGAATAAGTCATGTCTTCTCCCACATTGCACGCACGATTGATGCCGGATAGCACCAAATTTGGCCGCCATTGTTGCATGATCCGGTTAACGGCAAGTAAAACACAGTCAGTTGGTGTGCCATTTACGGCAAAGCGAGTATTTGTCAGCTTTCGAATGCGGAGCGGACTTCTGAGGGTCAGGGAGTGCCCAGCGCCCGTTTGTTCGGTCTCCGGCGCCACCACCCAGACTTCCTTGGCCAGTTTTTTGGCCACATTTTCCAGCTTTTTCAGGCCCAGCGTGTTGATGCCATCATCGTTGGTGACCAGGATACGGGCGTTTTTGAGATCAAACGGCGCTTTAAACATTGGCCGTAATGACCTCAAGCCCACCCATATACGGGCGTAAGACTTCCGGTACGACCACCGAACCGTCGACCTGCTGGAAATTTTCAATAATGGCGATCAAAGTCCTGCCCACTGCCAGACCCGAGCCATTCAACGTATGAACCATGCGATTGCCTTTGCCTTCAGCGGGTTTGTAGCGAGCCTTCATGCGCCTGGCTTGAAAATCACCGCAATTGGAAACACTGGAAATTTCCCGGTACCGCCCTTGGCCTGGCAGCCAGACTTCGATGTCATAGGTCTTGCGGGCGGAGAACCCCAAATCGCCGGTACAAAGTGCAACAACACGGTAGGGTAGTTCCAGCCGCGTCAGTACCTCTTCAGCGCAGGCAGTCATGCGCTCGTGCTCGGCTTGGGAGTTTTCAGGTTTGGTAATAGACACCATTTCAACCTTCGCGAACTGGTGTTGGCGAATCATACCGCGCGTATCCTTGCCCGCCGAACCGGCTTCGGATCGGAAACACCAAGTCATTGCCGTGTAGCGATGAGGTAAATTTTTTTCTTCGACAATGGTATCGGCGACGATGTTAGTTAGCGGCACTTCCGCTGTTGGGATCAGCCAGAGATCATCTTCGGTCTGGAATAAATCTTCGGAAAATTTTGGTAGCTGGCCGGTGCCAAACAACGCATTATCCCGCACCAAAGCAGGCGGATTGACTTCGGTAAAGCCGTTCTCCGTTGTGTGCAGGTCGAGCATAAATGATGTCAGAGCCCTTTCCATTCGTGCCAAGGCACCGGACAATATTACAAACCGCGCCCCGGATATTTTAGCCGCTGTTTCGAAATCCATTTGCCCCAAAGTCTCACCGATGTCGAAATGTTCTTTGGGATCGAACAAGAATGATTTTGGCTCACCCCACTTACGAATTTCCAGGTTAGCGTTTTCATCATCGCCATCGGGTACATCATCAGCCGGAATATTGGGAATCGCGGCCAATTGTGCTTCTAACGTCTGGGTCGCGGTCCGGGTGGCCTCTTCAGCGTCGGCCTGCTCAGCTTTGGAACGGGAAACCTCTTTGATTTCAGCGTCGGCATCTTCGCCGGAGGCTTTCTTTTTACCGATGATCTTGGACAGCTCGTTGCGCCTAGTTTGCAGTTCCTGGGCTTTGGTCTGGGCTTCCCGGCGAACCTTATCCTTCTCAATCAACTCGGCAGCCAATGGCTCCTGCTTGCGCCGAGCCATGCCAGCGTCGAATTCATCCGGATTTTCACGAATGGCTTTGATATCGAACATAGGTTTTCTTGATCCAATAAATTTAAAATTTAAGCGTCATTGAAATCTGTCTCTTCGACAATTTCTTCTTCATCCTCGTCCTCCGCTTCGGCTTTTTTCTTTTCCACAGAGCGAACCGCAATGATGGAAATTTCATAGAGAATGATAATGGGAATGGCGAGTCCAATCTGGCTAATAATATCGGGCGGCGTCAAAATGGCAGCAGCTGCAAACACCATCACCAAGGCATATTTTCGTTTGGCAGCGAGCCCTACTGAAGTGGTGATCCCGGCCCGCGCCAGCAAAGTCAAAACAATCGGCAGCTGAAAACTTAGACCGAAAGCAAAGATCAGACGCATCACCAGAGACAGATATTCATTCACCTTGGCTTCCAGCTGAATTGGCAGGCCACCGGCGGCACCGACCGATTCAAAACTCAGGAAGAATTTCCAGGCCAGCGGAAATATAAAATAATAGACCAAGGCGCCACCGGCGAAGAACAGGATCGGCGACAGGACCAGATAAGGCGCCAGGGCTTTTTTCTCGTTCTTGTACAGCCCGGGAGCAACGAACTTCCAAAATTGCATGGCGATGAAGGGGAAAGATACGAACATCGCCGCCCAGAAGGAAACTTTGATATAGGTGAAAAATGCCTCATGCAGGGCGGTGTAGATTAGCCGACGATTATCGCCGGTTTCCGTAAGGATATTGGCAAGGGGCTGAACCAGAAAACTGTATATATATTCAGCAAAAAAATAGCAAACGCAAAAAACGACGAAGACCGCTGCAACGGAGTACATCAGCCGATTGCGGAGTTCTACAATATGATCAAGCAGTGGCGAGGTTTGGCTGTCGATATCCTCGTTCACGAACCTTCACCCTTATTTCGAACGCTTCCGCCGTTTTCTCCGGCTTCCCCGCTGGTTTCCCGGCTGGCATCCTCACCGGTATCACCACCGAAATCCTCGGCCTCTGCTATTTCTTCGGGTTCGTAATCCATCTCATCCTCTTCATCGAATTCGTCGGGATCGACCTCTGAGGCTGTTCTTTTCTCTTGATCCTTGAAATCGAGCGCGTTGGCGAATTCATCGCCACTGAAATCCATGGCATCCTTGATATCGCCATTCGGGTCAATGGTATTTTCGACGATTTTTTCGACGTCCATCGAGCCAACGGAATCGATTTGTTTCTTTACTTCCGCCAATTCAGTCTCTTGAATCATATCGTCAATGTGGCCGCGAAACTCTCGTGTCAGTGCCTTGGCTTTGCCGACCCATTGACCGACAGTACGCAACACGCGCGGTAAATCCTTCGGGCCGATAACAATGATCGCCACAATGACAATGATGGTGATCTCGGCCCAACCGATATCGAACATTCTTTTGCCGTGGTTGTCGGGCAGCCAGTCCAGGATGGCTACCGGTGGATGAAAATCAGCTTTTAGCCGATTCTTCTTTATTGTCTGCGGACTCAGCCGCCTGCGTTACAGATTCTGTCTTGGGTACCGCTGTTTCGGATTTTGAATCAGCGACTTCATCCTGCATACCGGACTTGAAATTCTTCACGCCTTTTGCGACGTCTCCCATCACTTTGGGCAATTTCCCGGCGCCAAAGATGATCAAAACGATCACCAGGATGAGGACCACCTGCCATACTCCAATCCCCATAAGCTTAACTCCTGCAAAAAAAATTTAAATTCGGAGGCGGATAATGGCAGAATCGGAGGTAGAGAGCAATGTCATGATATCCTAAACCTCAATTTATTCCGGTGCGCATTCTTACCTCCAGAACCCAATTATGACGATTTTTTTCCCGGCAACCAGCCATGCAGGCGGGATTGAACTTGGGGCGACATAAAATCCTGAATCGGGCCAAGAAAAGATTTGAGATGAACCAGTGATTTGGGATCATTTTTGGGCGCATTGGCAATCATTAGCTCAATGGTTTTGTAGATCGCCTCAACGAAGCGCCTGGATTCGCTTTCCGCAATTTCCCAGCCATTCTCATTTCCGCCGGCAACAAAGAGTACCGATTGCTGCAGGTATATTCTGTGGCGCAAATTACTGTTATTGAGGACAAAATAGGCCATATGTTCAATGGTAGGCCGTGGTCCGGATACGACCTCAACCGACTCATCGGCGAGATAAGACTGCGGCGAAATTTTACAGACAACCATTTCATCGGATGACCGACAGAGATGGATTGCTTCATCGTCACTGACGGCCCGGAGCACATAATCATAATCCATGGTACTCAGAAATTTTATCGCGCCTGCATCTGGTATTACCATTAAGGGATGAGGGAAAAGGCAATGGGCGACAAACACTTGCTGATCGACCCGCCAGAAGAGCTGATGGGGATAGGTAGTAAAGTTTTCTGCATCGACAAAAAACGATCTGGCTGCCGGGTGCATATGCTGCAGCGCCAAGCCAACCAGTTGCCGCGGGTTTAAATAGCGATGCAGATCACTTTTCAATAGAGGTCCGGCGCCTTCGTCGGTCAGTCTCAGCAACAGCGTTGATACCGCCCGCTTACCCTGAAGACGAAGCTCATGCAGCCGGACAAAAGTGCCATCTGAAATGATAAAGTCAGAATCCAGCAGAATAGCTGCCGCATCCGAATGCTGG
>PBQI01000071.1 GCA_002725625.1 Rhodospirillaceae bacterium
AGAGGCCCAGGCCGGCATTGTCAATACCGCCAAATCCCTGTCCGATGCCGGCGAAATCGTCGTTGCCGGCGGCGGCGACGACGACGAATTGGTGTTCTAAGTATGAAGAAATCGGAATGCAATTTAATTCAGCGGCAGGCTTAGTATGCCGGTAGTTGAGAAATTTCTCTTTGACCGGATATTTGATGAGCTTGAGCCGATCAAAGTTGCCAAGCCTATAGACGGGGGAATCGAAGACAAAAGCCTGCTTATGCCGGAACCGGAAATAGAAATACCAACCTACAGCGAAGAGGACATTGCCCAAGCGCGCCAGGAAGGTTTGAATGCCGGAAAGGAAGAAGCAAGAGCGGAAACACTGAATGGAATAGAAATGAAAATTTCCGATTCCCTGGACGTTATCGGTAATCGGCTTGCAAACTTAAATCAAATTCAGGCGGATAGCATTGCCCGGATTTCGGAAGATGCTGCTTCCTTGGCCTTTGCTGTCGCCAAAAAAATATTCCCGGTTTTAAACGAAAAAGGCGCGCTAGAAGAAGTCACAACAGTAATAGAAGATGTCCTGCAGCGCCTAGTTCAAGAGCCCCGTATCTCGATAAAGGTCGCCATTGAACAAAGTGGGAAAATTAAAGAAAGAGTGGACAATTATGTGCAGGAAAAAGGATTCGACGGCAATATTTCGGTGATCGGTGAGGAAAACTTGTCACTGGGTGATGTTACGATCGAATGGTCCGATGGTTCGGCGAGTCGTAATTCAGCTTCTTTGATCGAAGAAATTGACGATATAATAGCTCAAAATTTAGGAATTTCAGCTGTCTCGGAGGCTCAAAGCATCGAGGATACGCCGAAATATACCGCTGAGGACGTGGTCTTGGAACCAGCCGGAGATACCAATGAGACAGCCGATTTAAGTACGGAAGCAGAACGGGAAAAAACTGAAAATTCCAAAAAAATTGAAACTGAATCTTCATCTCTAGCGGGCGATAATGATCAGGAAGGAGAGGATCAGGCATGATGACAGGAGTCGAAAATGGGTGACCAGGATTTAGAGTTATCCGAACTCGAAGACGATGCGGCAGCGCCGGAAGCCGGAACTCAGCCGTTCGATGATGCGGCGGCGATTTCCGATGTACCCGATCTACCGCGCAGTGGTCAGGATTTAGAAGCAGTCTACGATATCCCGGTTCAGGTCTCGGCCGTTCTAGGCAAGTCGACCATGGAAGTCGCTCAATTATTGCGCCTAGGCCGCGGCGCGATTGTCGAATTAGACCGCAAAGTCGGTGAGGCGATCGATATCTACGTCAATGACCGACTGGTAGCCCGTGGTGAAGTCGTCGTGCTAGAGGACCGTTTGGGTATCACCATGACGGAAATAATTAAAACAGACCGGAACTAAGGCTTAGTGAATGGCTGACGACGGCGAAGTACGCATAAAACCGGTTAAAAAGACTTTCATTTTCGCGACAGTTTTCGGAATTTTGATTGCATTTAAGTTGATAATCGCGGCCATTACCTTGGGCGGGGTCGCAGGTTCTTTCTTCAATCTTCCAGTCGTTCTAATTGTTCTCGGTGGTACATTTGCAGTTACAACGATTTGCTTCTCGTTTCAGGAAACCGACCGTACCTTCAGTGTTATCAAAAAAACCATTTTTTATACAACCCGCGATCCAGCTGACGCCGCGCTGCAAATTGCGCAATTTGCTCGGTGCTTGGGCGTCTTGTCGTTGCAGGACATCTTGAATTCATTGAAATCAGAGCCGTTTCTCCAAAAAGGCGTTTCAATGCTCGGTGCCGCTTCGGTCGGACGGCAAGAAAATCCACGGCGGCTGGAAATGTTGCTGAACAGCATTATACCGCCATCAAAAAGGACCCAGTTTTATCAGTAGAATTCAGGAGATTTAACTTATATGCGCTTACTCATTATTGGCGCTTTAAATGGACAGATCGGTGCCGCTAGCCAAATAGCGGTATCCCGCGGTGCAAAAGTGTCCCAGTCGGACACGGTCGACGCCGGCCTCAATGCGTTGCGTGCCGGCCAAGGCGCCGACCTGATAATGCTCGACACCAGCTTGGATATCGCGCTGCTGGTCTCACAATTAGACAGCGAGCTTATCAATGTGCCGGTGATCGCCTGTGGCATTGAAGCTGACGCCAAATCGGCTGTTGCCGCCATTAAAGCAGGAGCGCAAGAATATATCCCCCTGCCGCCGGATGCGGAGCTGATAGCAGCTGTTCTAGAGGCAGTCACCGAAGACAACCACACTATTGTCCACAAAGATCCGAAAATGGCGCAGGCCTTGAAGGTGGCAGCGCAAATCGCCGATAGCAACGCCAGCATCCTGGTAGTGGGTGATTCAGGCACCGGCAAGGAATTACTGGCTCACTATATTCACCGCAAAAGCCCCCGTTCCACAGCACCGTTTGTAGCTGTGAATTGTGCGGCCATTCCGGAAAATCTCCTCGAATCTGAGCTTTTCGGTTACGAGAAAGGCGCTTTCACCGGCGCCGTCGCGCGCCGAATCGGTAAATTTGAAGAAGCTGATGGTGGCACGCTTCTATTGGATGAAATCAGTGAAATGGATTTGCGGCTACAAGCCAAGCTGCTCCGCGCCATTCAAGAACGTGAGATCGACCGCATCGGCGGTAAAAAGCCGATCAAGGTGGATACGCGTATTATCGCTACCAGCAACCGCAATATGGAAGAAGAAGTAGCGGCGGGGAATTTCAGGGAAGATCTGTACTTTCGACTGAATGTCGTAACCATCGAAATACCACGCCTTGCTGAACGACCCGGTGATATCGAACCATTGACCGACTACTTTGTCGCCAAATTCGTTGAAACCAACGGTATTAATACTGTCAAAGTTCCACCAGATTCCTGGGTGGCGCTGAAAAACCACCCTTGGCCCGGCAATGTCCGGGAATTAGAGAACACCATCCATCGTGGTGTGCTGCTGGCCACTGACGGCGTGATGGATGTCGATGCCCTGCAGCTAAAGTCCAGCGGGTCTGGCAGCGCAACTGAAACAGCCAACGACGATACAACCGGCGGATTGGTTGGGCGCACTGTTGCCGCAGTCGAACGCGATTTAATTATAGATACGTTGGATCATTGCCTGGGCAACCGGACTCACGCAGCGAATATTTTAGGAATCTCAATACGAACACTGCGCAATAAACTCAAACTGTATAACCAAGAGGGCGTAAAAGTGCCCCAACCCGGCGAGGGCTAGCAACAACCCTCTGCATGAATTAATAATTTTGGACGTGAAAAACTGTAAATGGCAGAGACAACGCCAGATTTAGAACCAGCTGCAGCCGGTGGTGCGTCGGCGGTGGAATATTCCACCGACGCCGACGACGCGGAATCGTTTGCCGACGGCCCGCATGCGCCCCCGCCCAGCGTGACTGAAGAAGCCATCGGCGCCATTAGTCAAGATCTGTTCCGGCGCCTTACGCTACCGGGCAGCCGCGGCGATATCATACTGGCCCTCGGCATAATGGCTATCCTGGTAGTTCTTATTCTACCCATGCCGACTTGGATGTTGGATGTCAGCCTGGCATTTTCCATTACCTTTGCAGTTCTCATTTTGATGACCGTAATTTTTCTTGAGAAACCATTAGAATTCAATGCCTTCCCAACAGTCCTCCTGATTGCAACAATGCTCAGGCTGGCGCTGAATTTAGCTTCCACACGGTTGATCCTCGCCAATGGCCATGAAGGAACGGCGGCAGCCGGTAAAGTGATTGAGGCGTTCGGCGGATTCGTCATGGCTGGCAATTTCGTTATCGGCATTATCGTTTTCGCCATCTTGGTAATCGTCAATTTTGTGGTTATCACGAAAGGTTCCGGCCGGATTGCCGAAGTTGCAGCCCGGTTTACCTTGGATGCCATGCCGGGTAAACAAATGGCTATCGACGCTGATTTATCTTCAGGTTTGATCGATGAGTCGGAAGCTAAAGCCCGACGCAAAGAATTGGAAGACGAAAGTCAGTTTTTCGGCGCCATGGACGGTGCCGCAAAATTTGTACGTGGCGATGCGGTTGCGGGACTTCTGATTACCTTTATCAATGTAATTGGCGGCATCATCATCGGCGTCGCCCAAAAGGATATGGCGTTCGCCGATGCCACCGACACATTTACGCGTCTGACTGTTGGTGATGGCCTAGTATCGCAAATTCCAGCCCTCGTGGTATCCACTGCCGCCGGTATGCTGATTACCAAGAGTGGCGTTAGAGGCCCCATGGAAAAGGCCGTCTTTGGACAATTGGGGGCAAAACCGAAATCGCTGGGCATGGCATCGGGTCTTTTGTTAGCGCTGGCTATTTTGCCCGGCATACCGGCCACGCCGTTCCTGGTGTTAGCGGCTGGTACCGGAACGATTTGCGTTCTGACCTTACGCAAAACCCGCAAGAGAGAAAAAATCGAGCGAGAGCAGATTGAAGCTATCGAAGCAGATGCTGTGCCTGTTAGCGAAGAACCGATTTCACAGGTTCTTAAGATCGATTTCCTTCGCCTGGAACTGGGTTACGGTCTGTTGGCACTGATCAACGAAGGTGGCGAAGGTCAGCGTCTGACCGATCAAATCAAGGCGCTACGCCGGCAAATGGCCCAGGAAATGGGGTTTGTGATGCCGGCCGTACGTATCCAGGACAATATGCAGCTAGCGGCCAATAACTACATTATCCGTGTTAAAGAAATAGATGCCGGTAATGGAGATCTTCGGCCCAATATGCTCTTAGTTATGGATCCCCGCGGGGAAGACATTACCTTGAGTGGTGAATCAACCCAGGAACCGACCTTCGGTTTGCCGGCAATGTGGATTGATTCCGGCTCCCGCGAAGAGGCTTTGTTCCGAGGATATACAGTGGTCGACGCGCCGACGGTGATAACCACTCATCTAACCGAAGTCATCAAAGATAACATGTCCGATCTCCTGTCCTATGCGGAAACTCAGAAATTGCTAGATGACCTCGATAAGGATCACCAGAAACTGGTTGCCGACATCGTGCCTTCGCAGATATCTGTCGGCGGTATCCAACGCACTTTGCAGAATTTGCTGTCGGAGCGCATTTCCATTCGCGATCTGCCGACAATTTTGGAAGGTATTTCAGAAGCTTGCATCCAAACACGTAATATTGGGCTGATAACAGAACATGTACGCTGCCGTCTTTCCCGTCAGATCAGCGACGCCAATACGGACATGAACGATATGATCCTATTGGTCACCTTGTCGCCGGAATGGGAACAGGAGTTCGTCGAATCACTGGTCGGTTCGGGCGAGGAAAAGCAGTTGTCCATGGCGCCCAGCAAACTACAGGATTTCATATCCGCCATCCGACAAACCTTTGAACGGCACGCCATGATGGGAGAAACGCCGGTTCTTTTGACCAGTCCGGTAATTCGCCCGTTTGTCCGGTCAATCGTCGAACGTTTTCGGCCATCAACTGTCGTTATGTCGCAAAATGAAGTTCATCCAAAAGCGAAAATTAAAACCGTCGGCCAGATATAGCCTAATCGACAGCGATGATTCACTCCCGCTTAACTGTTCTTCGTATATGCTTCTGCATATGATAACTTGACCATGAGTGGTACTTCGTTGGAAAATTCTCTATGAACCAATTGGGGTTAGTTTCCAGAGGGAACTTTTCCGGGCCTGAAGGTAGGAACCTTTAGACAGGACTTTGACTGAAGCGCATGAATACAGCCCCTTCTCAAGCTAAAGCCTCGAGCCCTTTGACCAATTCCCAGGGCATGATTGCCGTTGCCTCCGGTAAAGGTGGCGTCGGCAAGACCTGGTTCGCTATTACCCTGGCGCATGCATTGGCGAAAAAGGGCCGAAAAACGCTTTTGTTTGATGGTGATTTAGGTCTAGCGAATGTTGATATTCAATTGGGCTTGATGCCTAAGCACGATCTTGGTGCCGTTGTATCGGGCCGTCTCCCTCTCAATCAGGCCGCAACGACGTATGAGGACGGCGATTTTGATATTATCGCCGGCCGGTCGGGATCGGGAAATCTGGCAAGTATCTCAGCCAATCGACTGCATACTCTGGGTGATGATCTACTTTTATTGTCAGCCGCCTACGACAATTTGATTCTTGATTTGGGTGCCGGCGTCGAACGAACGGTTCGAAACCTGGCGAATGAAGTGAACACAGTATTGGTCATTACCACAGACGAACCGACTGCCCTGACTGATGCTTATGCCTTTATCAAGCTAACCCATATGGAGCGGCCTAATTTGGATATCCGTGTGGTCGTAAACATGGCAAACTCCACTACTGAGGGCGAACGGACCTATAATACAATTCGCAAGGCCTGTGAGGGTTTTCTAAAATTTTCTCCACCCTTGGCCGGTGTGATTCGAAGGGATACCAAAGTGAGAGAAACCATTCGCAACCAAACATCTATTTTGGTGCGATTCCCGAATACGGAAGCCGCAACCGATGTGGGAGCTATCGTCGATAAACTTACCGGGTGACCGATGACGACCGTTGTTCCTCCACCCCCACCAATGCCGGTGCCTGCTGCAGGCCGGACGGCTACACTAATTGTTCCAAATCCGCCGGAAGCGCTTACGCAATTGCCACCCGGCTCCATTATCGATGCCCAGTTGATATCCGCGTTGTCGAATGGTTCAGCTGAAATCCAAACGGCCTTTGGCAAACTTGATATACGCACGTCTTTTCCGCTGCCGAAAAACGCCAAGCTTGAAATACAGTTGCTGCGACTGACGCCTCATCTATTGCTGGCCATAAAGGCCGTAAACGGCGGCATAACGGGTGCCAATACCGGACATCTGGGCTCGTTAAATACTACCACACCCGGCGCATCTGGGGCCGGGACGGCGGGACAGGCAGCGGCTCTTCAAAATACCGCTGCCAGCGCCAACGGCGCAAGACCCGTAGTGACCACCCAAAGCCAAGGCGTTTCAGCAACAATCAACCTGGATATCGGTTCTGTCGTCAAAGCGACATTGCTACGCTCACTGGGGGCCGGAGGACTCGCTGGATCAGCATCCAGCAATACTTCTACCAACATTGGCCAATCTTCCGGTCAGGCAGGTGGGCAGGTTACGACGATGCCAGGACAGCAGGCAGGTATACAGCCGGGTAGTTCTTCCTCAGGTCATATAGACATGACCCAATCGGCAAATACCCAAGGAACGGCGAACCCAGGCGTTGCCGCTAGCGCACTGGAATCCGGTGCCACACCAAAACAATTGCCGACTGGCACCCAATTTAAGTTACGGATGTTAGCGACTTCATCACATTCGACGTCGCCAAGCGGGTCGGCACAACCGAACAGCCACAATATTGCCAGCGGCCAAACGGGCATTACCGGTACAGTTGTCGCCAGCACGCCGTCGGGACAACCGATTGTATTCACGTCCATGGGAATGATCGGACTGGATAGCAAAACATCCCTCGAACCAGGCACTAACTTGCAGCTCGAAATTGTTTCCACTCTGGTTAAGTCTGCCGGAACCCCAATTGTTGAAAGCTCTGTCGGTAATCTTTACCACACGCGTGAATGGCCCAATCTGGAAACGGCCCTCGATCAGATTTCGCAAAGTGCGCCCAATGTCTCCCAACAAGTCGTCAGCAATACGATACCCCAAGCCAATACTCAGCTGACAACCAATATGTTGTTTTTCATGAGCGCCCTCAAAGGCGGTGACGTCAGGTCCTGGATCGGCGGGGAAGCCAGCAACATATTGGATCAGACCAATCCTGAACTGCTGGGGCGCCTAAGCGATGATTTTGGCCAGCTGGGCCGGGTCTTTACCGAGAACCAACCCAATGACTGGCGGACGGCGCTGGTGCCGTTTTTTACCGGCTCTGGGTTTGAACAGGTGCAAATGCATATGCGCGGCCAAAAAGATCAGGAGGGACCGGACGGTGAAGAGGATACGTCCCGTTTTATTATTGACGTTGAACTGAGTCAATTGGGCCGTGTCCAGCTGGATGGATTGGTTAAATCAAAAGGCAAAAAATTTGATCTGATCGTCCGCACCGAAGCCCCCCTGCCGGCCGTCATGCGCAAAGAAATCAATCATATTTTCGCCGATTTCACCGAAGTGACCGGCGTCAATGGTGCCATTGTATTCCAAGCTGACAAAAATTTTGCTGAGATCGAATTACCGTATTTGACCGATGAAGATCATAGCGGCGTGATTGTCTGAACAACAATAGGAAGGGACTGAAATGGATTTATTAGTCCGGCGGTCTTTGCTGAAAACCGTCGACAATACCGAATAATGGCTGGACTACGTCATTACCCTTGAGGGTTCGTTTCCCTTGGAAGGAGGCGATGATGAAGCCATTGTCCAGCTTCGCTGCATTCCCGATAATTAGGTTCTGATAACAGAAATTTCTTCCAAGTATTTAAAGGTTTCGGCGGAACTGCATTGGGTATTCCTAGAGCATTTCCTAATTTGAATGAATCGAAATAGTTTTTTTGAAACTCTGTTATTATATTTTGTGATTCCTTTGCTATTGAACAACAAGGGAGCGTTATG
>PBQI01000072.1 GCA_002725625.1 Rhodospirillaceae bacterium
CCATTATGCGCATTCCCATAACGCGCGAGGTTATGCAGGTTTCCAAGGATCTTCGGATCGTTGCCAAATACACTGTTGGCACCGACGATGTCGATGTGGAGGCGGCGACGGAAATGGGCATTCTGGTGACCCACTGTCCGACGGAGGCCAACTGGTCCGGAGTCGCCGAAGGTGCCATGGCCATGATGCTGGCGCTATTGAAAAAGGTGCGGGAGCGCGACCGCTTTGTCAAAGAAGGCGGCTGGCGGGATGCCAGCTTGACGGGCCAATTTCTAGGGAAGCGCCAAGACGGTTACGAAGGATTGACCATCGGCATTATCGGGCTGGGACGCATCGGTTCCCGCTTGGCTGATCTGCTGGCCCCCTGGCGGGTGCGGTTGATCGCCTGTGACCCCTACAAGGGCGATGAGCAGTTTATCCATCACAACGTCGACCGGGTCGACATGGATACGTTACTCCGGGAATCCGATGTGGTGTCTCTCCACACGAACTTGACGGCGGAAACCCGGGGAATGATCGGTGCCGAACAGCTAGGAAAAATGAAATCAACAGCCGTTCTTCTGAATACGTCCCGGGGTCCGGTCGTCAACGGCGACGCATTGTTTGAGGTACTGGATCAAGGCCGCATCGCCGCCGCCGCCATTGATGTTTTTGAAGAAGAACCGGTCCCGGCGCAGTCACCCTTGCTTGGTCTTGGTGATAAAATTTTGGTCTCGCCCCACGTTGTTACCTTCAATATCGGAGCCGGTTTAACGACAGCTATCCCTTGGGCCACTGATCATGTCCTGGCCGCCCTTCGAGGTGAGGTGCCGGAGCATGTTTACAATCCGGAAGTCATCGATAAATGGCTAGACCGGTTTGGCGGCAAGAATCTGCTTTAGCCGTTCTTTCGCGAATTTGGTGCGATTATCAATACCGTGTCATTCTTTCGGTGGACAGTCCCCGCCTTGACCCGCCGCTACAATTGGTGAACCATGAATTTGATATTCGCCTATTTTTATTTTGAGGGAGGGGAAAAATGGACGGCCAGCAGAAATCAGGCGCTGAATTACTGGGAGAGCGCGAAAAGCGCATCTACGACACCGTGGAATTAAGGGTCCCCGACCGGGTGCCTTCATTTCTTTTTTCAACCTTCTGGGCGGCTCGAAATGCCGGCATGACCTGCGAACAGGCCATGTACGATTACAAGGGCCTTTCCAACGCCATGCGAACGGTGATCCTGGATCTGCAGCCGGACGCCTACGTGCCCTGTCATTTGATGCTGTCCCTCGGGCCGACTATGGAAATATTGGATTATAAGCAGCTGGAATGGCCCGGCGACGGTAGTCTCGGCCCCAATCAGCCGTTTCAATATATCGACCGCGAATATATGGAAGCCGGCGAATATGACGAGTTCATGAATGACCCCACGGGCTTCTATTTGCGGAAATACCTCCCCCGCCTCGCCGGTGAATTAGAACCCCTGGCCAATCTGCCCGAATTCCCTTCGGTCTATTTCACTCGGGTCATGCATTCCATGGCCTTCCTGGCCGACCCACAGGTCCGCAAGGCGCTTGAAACCATGATCAAGGCTGGCGAGGAAATGCAGAAAATGCTGGGCGAAGCATTCTCCTTTATCGCCGAGATGGAGGAACTGGGCTTTCCCGTCGCTAACGTGGCCAGCGGGCACGCGCCCTACGATGTGGTGTCCGACTATCTCCGCGGATCCAAGGGCGGCATGCTCGATATGTTCCGCCACGAGGATAAAATTCAGGAGATCATGGACACGCTGACCGATTTCATACCCCGCAATATGATGAAAACCGCCAGCCGTCTGCGCGGCAAGATCGTCTTCATCCCGCTCCATTGGGGGCTGGACGGCTTTATGTCGCCGGATCAGTTCAACAAGTTCTTCTGGCCATCCTTGCGCAAGGTGCTGATCGAGTTGATCGACAACGAATATTACCCCTGCGTCCTCTGGGAAGGTGATTGTGAATCGCGGCTGGAGGTCATTTCCGATGTGCCCGAAGGAAAATGTATTTACTGGTTTGAACGGACCGATCCGTTCAAGGCCAAGGAAGTCCTGAAAGACCGGGTCTGCATCCGCGGTTCGGTACCGGTGTCGATCATGAACACGGGTACGCCGGACGATGTCAAAGAGGTCTGCAAGAAACTCATTGACGTGGTCGGTAAGGACGGGGGCTTTATCATGGATGCCGGCGTCGGCATTCCCGATGAAGCCAAACCCGAGAATGTCAAAATGATGTTCGACTTCACCCGGGAATATGGCGTTTACGGCTAAACCGATTTTGTAACTAGTTATAAATTTCCTTTATAGTGACGGCGTTCACTATAAAGGAAGCTTTGCCATGCCTACGGATAACATTGCCCCCGAACTGCTCAGCCGCATAAAGCTGCGCCAGTTGAGGCTGCTCATTGCCGTTGCCGAACAGGGCAATATCCTGGCGGCGGCGCGTCAAATGGGATTGACCCAGCCTGCCGTCACCAAATCGCTCAAAGACCTGGAGCAAGATTTGGGATTGGAACTGTTTAAACGCTCCAATCGCGGAGTCCAGCCGACTATATACGGAGAGACACTGCTACGGCATGCACGATTGGTGTTGGCTCAACTCGGCTACGCGGGGGAGGAATTGGCAGAGCTGCAATCGGGCTCCGGGGGCCGGGTCCGGGTCGGTACGCTTTTGGCAGCCTCGGCTTATCTGCTCCCGGCGGCTATTGAGCGCCTGCGAATATCCCGCCCTAAAGTTCAGGTCGCTATTGTCCAGGGTACCAACGATCAATTGGCCGCGCCCCTCGAGGATGGCGAACTGGATTTTGTCGTCGGCCGTTTGCCGGAATTCCGCCACCGTAAGGGGCTGAGCCAGGAAACATTGACCGATGAAGCAGTCTGGCTGGTGGTCAGGGACGGTCACCCGCTTCTGAAATCAGGCAGCAATTTAGCTTTTCTGGAACTTCTGAACTGGGACTGGATACTGCCACCCGAAACAACAACACTGCGCCGCCAGATCGAGAAAAGCTTTCATGATGCCGAGGTAGAGCCGCCGGTGCCGGCAATTGAATCCGTCTCCTATCTGAGCAACCGGTATCTTCTGATCGCCACTGATATGATCGGCGTCTGGCCGTCCCAGGCGGTGCGGGACGATATGGCGAATGGCATGCTCGCCAGATTGCCCCTTGGGTTGGCCGATGCCGTCGGGTCCGTTGGTGTCACCAAACGGCGGGAGGCCGCACTGACGCCCGCCGCCGAAGCACTGATACAGGAACTACGTGCCGTTGCAGCTGATTTATGATATTAATAATTGATCTCAAATGCACCGGTAGATATAAATAAAAATTATATTCAGGAAAATTAATTTCATTGGACGTTATATCTGCTCCATGCAATTCTTTTATAAATTACATGATTTTAGGAGCAACAGATGGCGTCTCATCCCCGTTTGAAATCGTTTAACTTCGATAAATGGATCGAAGAAAACCAGGACCAACTTCAGCCGCCGGTTAATAACAAGCTGCTGCATCATGGGTCCGATATGATCGTCATGGTCGTCGGAGGCCCCAACACACGGGTCGATTTTCACGATGACCCGGTCGATGAGTGGTTCTATCAGAGGCGCGGTAACATGATTTTAAAGATCGCCGATGGCGGCGAAATATATGACGTGCGCATTAACGAGGGTGAAGTATTCATGCTGCCGCCCCATACCATCCACGCGCCTCAGCGCCCCGAGGAGGGTTCAGTCGGTATTGTCGTCGAAGGCGCCCGTCAGGCCGGCATGAAAGAAGGGTTTGAATGGTTTTGTTTCGAATGCGGTGAGAGAGTTCACCGGGTCGAAGTTGAACTGGCCGATCCCAGCGGTATTGTTTCCCAACTGCCGCAAATTTACGAAGCCTACCATGAAGATGAGGAGGCGCGTACTTGCGCCAAGTGCGGCACGCTCCATCCCGGAAAGGGTAAGCCGCCCGAAGGGTGGGTCGTCATATGAGTTCTGAAAGTAGTGGTCTCGGGCCCGTCATCGACATGCACACCCACTTCTTTCCCGAGAACTGGCCGGATCTGGCGGAAAAATTCGGCACGCCGGACTGGCCGTGGATGAAGCACCACGGCGACGGTAAAGCCACGGTGATGGTCGGCGAAAAGGAATTCCGGCCCATATACGATGCCTGCTGGGATGTTTCCAGGCGGATCGAAGAAATGGACCAGCACGGCGTCGACAAGCAGGTGATCTGTTCAACGCCGGTTTTATTTGCCTATCGTAGGCCGGCGGATCAATCTGCCGAATGCGCCTATATTTTTAATAACGCTGCTTTGGAAATGTGCGGCGGTTCCGGCGGACGGCTGCTGCCGTTGGCGCAGGTGCCCCTTCAGGATATCGATTTGGCCTGCAAAGTTGTTTCCCGCGCCATGGAGGACGGTCATCTCGGCGTGCAGATCGGCAATCATGTCAATGATATCGATATGGACGATGAAGGCTTAATCACGTTTCTCCAGCATTGTGCCGAAGTTGGGGCTGCTGTTCTCGTTCATCCCTGGGACATGATGGGCGGCAATAGAATGAAAAAGTACATGCTGCCCTGGCTGGTGGCCATGGCGGCGGAAACCCAGCTTTCCATTTTGTCGCTAATTCTCTCGGGTGCTTTTGAGCGAATTCCAAAATCTCTCCGGATTTGTTTCGCCCATGGCGGCGGCAGTTTTGCTTTTTTGCTGGGACGGGTGGATAATGCCTGGCGGGAACGTGATATTGTCCGCGTCGATTGCCTCAATCCGCCGTCCAGTTATGTGGACCGGTTTTATGTGGACTCGGCCGTATTCAATCATGATGCGCTGGAGTTGCTGACCAAAGTAATGGGTGAGGATCGGATCATGTTTGGCACAGACTATCCGTTCCCCTTGGGTGAGATTCAAATGGGTGAGCTCATCCGGACGGCACCGACGCTGAATGATAGTGCCAAGGCTAAGATGCTGGGCGGTAATGCGCCAGCTTGGTTAGGGCTGGAAGCGGCATAATTGGAACAAGGTAAAGTAATATGATTGGGCTGAGGGACCTTTATTATATCAGGCTGGGAACCCGCGATCTCGACGGCGCCGAGCGATTTACCACCGATATCGTCGGTATGCAGCCCATTGAACGCACTGAAGACCGGCTTTATCTGCGAAGCGGCAAACAGCATCATTCCCTGTGCTATTTTAACGGCGACCCCGGTGACCACGCCATCGGGTTGGAGATGAAAGACTGGAACGGTCTGGATGAGGCCATGGCAGCTTTAGATGCTGCCGGTCACGCTTGCATCAGAGGTACGGAAGAAGAATGTCGAGACCGTTCGGTCGAAGATTTCTGTAAGTTTCAGGATCCTACAGGGAACAATATTGAACTTTTGGTCCGCCCCCACGACGCCAATCGGCGCTACTTTCCATCCCGGGATTGCGGCGTTATCAGTCTCGGACATATTGGGGTCAATTCCACCGACACAAAGCAGGATGAAGATTTCTGGACCAGCCTATTCAATGTTCGGGTCAGTGACTGGATCGGTCCGGCCCCCTTGTTGCGCATGAAGAGCGTTCATCATCAAATGGCTCTGTTTCCGACCACCAAGCCCGGGGTCCAGCATATCAACCACCAGGTGGAAAGCTTTGACGATATTATGCGCTCATTCTATTTTCTTCAGGAACGGCAAATCAAAATTGTCTTCGGACCTGGTCGCCATGCCACGTCGGAAGGCTATTTCCTCTATTTTGAGGGCCATGACGGCATGGTATTTGAATATTCAAACAGCGACCGCAAAATCATCGACGATGAGGAAAACTACCGGCCACGCCAGTTCCCCATGGAGCCGGAATCCTTCTGCGTCTGGGGGAGCAAACCGGATATTCCAGAATTTAATGCGTGATTTCATTTTTTTAAATTGACTTAGCCACCTCTCCCGTTTAACCATTTAATTGATGGTATCTCCCAGTCCGCAGGGACTGGGGAATGAATTGGGAATGCGGTGCGCCATCAATTGGCTATGCCGCTACTGCCCCCGCAACTGTGGGCAAAGCATAACTGTAGGCTTTGCGAGTCAGGAACCGGCCATCAGCCCGGTGGAGCCTAGTATCCTAATTTAAACCCCTGCCGGGGCTCGTGATAACCACGGAGGGTGATCCATGTCGAGCGAGGCAAAAGTAATTACCAAAACTGAGCAAACAGCCGATCAGGCGGTTTCTCTTTCGCAAAGAATCGCAGTTGCCGTTGTTGGTGGCTTGTTGGGGTCCTTCATTCTGATTGGTGTCGGCTTTGCCAATTCTGATTTGGTCCACAACCTCGCGCACGATTCCAGGCACGCTAATTCCTTCCCCTGCCACTAAAGGGAACGCCATGTTACAAAGATTGTTGCTGACGGGGCTCGTCTCCGGAACTATCGCTGGTGTCGTTATGACACTCGTGAATTTCTTTACTGTGCAGCCGCTCATTGCCAAAGCAGAGATGTTTGAAAATCCATCAAGCCCCTCGATCCCGGCGGCTTCCGTTCTTCATTTCCATCCTGACGGTGTTGGCCATACCCATGCGGATGGAAATTTGTACCACGATCATGGGCAAGCGGTAGCCAATGCTGTCCCTCATGGTCATCCCAACGGTATTACCCATGCCCACCAGGGTGGAAACACGGTGCACTCCCACGAACAAATGGCGCAGGTCCGGGAAAGCGTGGCTCATGATCACGGTACCCAAGCTCAGGGTAGTCATTTTCATGGTTCCTTTGAGCCCGAAAGGGGCCTCGAACGCGAACTTTATACTTTACTGGCGAACGTATTGACCACCATTGGATTTGGATTATTGCTGGCGACGGCGTTTACGCTCTATGGCCGGAAGATCGGACCGGTGCAAGGGCTGCTTTGGGGCGGTGCTGGATTTGCCGCTTTCGCCTTTCTTCCCGGACTGGGTTTGCCGGCGGAATTGCCGGGTGCCGCAGCGGCTGATTTGCTGGCGCGTCAGACCTGGTGGCTGGGAACGGCCATTGCGGCGATCGCTGCACTTTCCTTACTGGCTTTTTCAAAAAGCTGGTCCTGGCGCGGTGTCGCCATTGTTTTGCTGATCATCCCGCATGTCATCGGCGCGCCCCATCCGGCAGTTGGTGAAATGGGTTCGGCGCCGCCGGAAATGGCCGCTCAATTCGTCATGATAACCATGTTATCATCTCTATTGTTGTGGCTGGTCTTGGGCAGTGTAGGCGCCTATGTTTTCGGACGGGTCAATGTCGAGGAAAACGCCCATACTGGCGCGCCTTACACCACCTGACTGATTTCCGGTTTATATAAAAAGGGGCTGATTTATTAGGCCCCTTTTTCATTGTCCAGGCGTTCCAGCGTTTCGATCAGGTTTTCAAGTTTGCTGTATAGGTCATCAAGTTCCTGGCTGCCAAATTGTTTGGCAATTTCGTTGTATCTTTTTTCCGAATGGGGCCCAACCTTCTCAATTAATATTCGCCCCCCGGATTTGATCGACACGACCGAGCGGCGCTGATCCTTTTGATCGACTTTGCGCAGCAGCAGGTTGCGCGTTTCTAGATCGCGGATGATACGGCTGAGGCTCGGTTTCAGCAGGCAGCAGATTTCCGCCAAGTCGCCCAAATCCATGGCCCCGTGATCGTAGAGTGCACGCAGGACGCGCCACTGCTGATCGGTAACGTCGTTGGCTCGCAAATTTGGGCGGAAGCGCTCCATTACGGCTTCCCGCGCCCTGAGTAGGGCCATGGGCAGGGAGCGCGAAAAGTCCCTCATCTTGCGGGTATTGTCGCTGGTGGGATCCGTCATGCGGGTAATTCGTCTTCGATCGTATTCCTCAACGTGCCGACGCCGTATATTTCCACTTCGACCTCGTCACCTGGAACAAGCCATTTTGGTGGATCGAAGCGGGCGCCGGCCCCGGTGGGTGTGCCCGTGGCGATAACGTCGCCGGGTTTTAGCTCCATGAAGGTTGAAAGGTAGCTGATGATATAGCTGAAATCAAAAATGATATTCGCCGTTGTGTCATCCTGGCGGGTTTCGTCATTGACGCGCGTTTTTACGGTAATGTCGTCATAGCCTGCAATTTCATCCGCCGTTACAATCCACGGCCCGAAGGACCCGCTCGCGGCGAAGTTCTTGCCTTGGGTCACATTGAATTTGGCGTGGCGAAGCCAGTCCCGCAAAGTGCCTTCGTTCATGATCGACAGGCCACCGATGTGGTCGGCGAAATTTTCCTTACCAATGCGCCGGCCGCCCTTGCCAATGACAATGACAATTTCACCTTCGTAGTCCAACTGCTCCGATTCCGGCGGCCGCATGATGGGTTCGCCATGCGGCACCAGAGAATCCGGGGTGCGCATGAATACGCTGGGAAATTTGGGAGCGTCGGAACCATCCTTATATTCTTCGTTTCGGTTGCCGTAATTGACACCAATGCAGACAATTTTTTCTGGATAAGGGATTGGGCGCAGAAGTTCGATATCTTCCTTTTCGAAATCGGTGATGCCGCGGTCGATGATTTTTTGCGCCTTGGGCAGGGCTTCTTTGGTCAGTATATCCTGCAACAACGGATACTTCCGCATACGGATACCCAAATCGATAATGCCTTCGTCAGTAACCGCGCCGTAGGTTTGGACGCCGTCAACTTCAAAACTGATAAGTTTCATCTTGCAGTCTCCCTATGCCAGGCTCTCTATATCAAGTTGGCTCGTTCCAGAACACCATCCAGCCGCTTTTCCAGTTCCGGCGTCGCCGGCGCCATGGGCAGGCGATGTTCGTTGGCGGGAATAACACCCATACGTTTCATCATATATTTTATGGGGATGGGGTTAGTATCGAAAAAGACCGATTGATTGATCTCAAAAAGCCGTTGGTGGAGTTCCAGCCCCAAAGCAAAATCGTTGTCCCATACTGCCTGGCAGATGTCGGCCAGCAGATCGGGCCGTAGATTTCCGACAGCGTTCATCAAGCCGACGGCACCGACCGCCATCATGGGAAAACTCAATTCCTCCAAGCCGACGAAGACTTTGTAGTCCGGCCAGGCGTCCAGGCATTCCGACACGAATCCCAGATCGTTCACCGCGTGCTTCATGCCGATGAAAGTGGGGGATCTGTCCTGCAGTTCTTTCACCGTATCCAGCGTCACCGATACCGCCGCCCGTCCGGGAATGTGATAAATCATCCACGGCGTATCAAAATCCTTGGTGGTTTCCAGGTAATATTCGATCAAACCGTGCTGCGGCGGACGGATATAATAGGGCGTCACGATCAACAGCGCATCGGCGCCCGCTTCGGCAGCGTGGTGGGTCAGCGCCTTGGTCTCGGCCAGTGATTGCGATCCTGATGCGACAACAATTGGCAGCCTGCCTTTGTTGGTAGAAATTGCCGTGTCGACAATCTTATTTCGCTCTTCGACGGTCAGTGTGGAAGGCTCCGACGTTGTACCGTTGACCAGAATACCGTGGGAGCCTTTGTCGATTTGAAATTCGACCAGCCCGGCATAAGCGTCGTAATTGACCTCGCCCTTATTGATAGGTGTGATCAGGGGTGGGATGGAGCCTTTCAGGCTGTCGGGACCATGCGGCATTTTGATAATTCCTTCTCGGTAGGCAAATTGCGACTTGACAGTTTAAGTAAATTATTTAACATGTTAAATAATAATTTATAATTGTCAACTTAAAAAGAAATTGGCGGAGTTGGGATCATGGCCCACGCGATAATAGAATATTCGGCGAATATTGAAGACCGGCTGAAATTGGACGAACTGATCGAAAAAGTTCATAACGCAGCAATCAACTCAGGCGTATTTCCCGTCGGCGGTATGCGGACCAGGGCAGCGCGGCGCGATCACTACCGTATCGCCGACGGCCATCCGGATAACGGCTTTGTTCATGTTCTCATGAAACTGGGGCCGGGTAGGGATGTCGCTACCAAGAAGAAAGCGCAGGATTTTATATTTGCCGCCATTGACGAACATTTGTTGCCGCTGGTTAAGAAATGTCCCTTAGCGGTGTCCTTTGAAATGGTTGAATTGCCCGAAAACCGTATTAATCAGAACAACATTCATGATTATCTGAAGGCGAGGAAGGATGCGGGATAAACGTATCTCTGAAGATCAGAAAAAAAACTGTCAGATAGCGGAAGGTTATTTGGCAACGTACAAGACTACAACGCTTGGCCATTTTATTAATGGTCAACAAGTCGACGGCCAGTCCGGCGAAACGTTTGAAAATACGACGCCGGTGGACGGCTCCTATCTCGGGCAGGTGTCCGCAGGCAGTCCTGGCGATATCCACGCCGCCGCGACAGCCGCTCAAGAAGCCTTCCCAGCTTGGCGCGATATAAAAGGGAGCGAGCGGCGCGCCATTCTTCACAATGTAGCCGACAAAATAGTCGAGCGGGCGGAAGAAATTGCCTTTGTCGAATGCATGGACACGGGCCAGCCTCTCCGGTTTATGAGTAAAGCGGCTATTCGCGGATCAGAGAACTATCGTTATTTCGCCGACAAGGCGCCGGAAGCAAAGGCCGGTATGTCAATGCCCGCCGAACAGCATATCAATTACACTGTCCGCCAGCCTATCGGTCCTATCGGCGTCATCACGCCCTGGAACACGCCTTTCATGCTCTCCACCTGGAAAATTGCCCCCGCTTTGGCCGCAGGCTGCACAGTGGTGCATAAGCCGGCTGAATGGAGCCCGCTGTCAGCCATGTTGCTGGCCGAGATCATGACCGATGCCGGCGTGCCCGAAGGCGTCGTCAACACAGTCAACGGCTTGGGCGAAAGTGCCGGTAAGGTACTGACCGAGCATCCCGCTATCAAGGCCATCGCCTTTGTCGGAGAATCCTCCACCGGCAGCATGATCATGAAGCAAGGTGCAGATACGCTGAAGCGGGTGCATTTCGAACTGGGCGGCAAGAATCCGGTGATCGTTTTTGATGACGCAGATCTGGAACGGGCTTTGGACGCCGTGGTGTTCATGATCTACAGCCTCAACGGCGAACGTTGCACGTCCTCCAGCCGGGTTTTAATACAGGACTCGATTCACGACGAATTCGTTGGGAAGCTGGCTGCCCGGGTCGCCAAGCTCAACATCGGCCATCCCCTTGATCCGGCGACGGAGATTGGTCCGTTGATCCATCGTCGCCATTTCGACAAAGTAACCAGTTATTTCGAGATCGCCGGCGAAGATGGCGCTGAGATCCAATCCGGTGGCGCCGTTGCCGATATCTACGATGGCGGTAATTTTGTCCAGCCAACCCTATTCACCGGCGCCAACAATCAGATGCGGATCGCCCAGGAGGAAATCTTCGGCCCCGTTCTGACGGCCATCCGGTTCAAGGGCGAAGCGGAGGCATTGTCGCTGGCCAATGATGTGCGCTATGGCCTCGCCGGGTATGTTTGGACCAGTGACGTTGGCCGGGCTCATCGCCTGGGACGTTCCCTAGATGCTGGCATGATCTGGGTGAATTCCGAGAACAACCGACATCTGCCGGCGCCCTTTGGCGGTATGAAGTCCAGCGGAATTGGCCGGGATGGCGGCGATTACAGTTTTGAATTTTACATGGAGACAAAAAATATTTGTATCGCCATGGATGAACACAAAGTACCCCAGCTCGGTGTATAGTAGAGCGCAAAATAAAAAAGTTTAAGAGGAGAGATCTCAATGGGTGAATTAGTCATGGCGGCAAAGGTGACCCATGTGCCGTCCATCTGGATGTCTGAAATGTACGAACAGCACAAAGGCATCCGCGACAACGCCATCAACGGGTTGGTGGAACTGGGCAACCGGGCCAGGAACCGGGGCGCCGAAACCTTCGTCGTTATCGACGCCCACTGGATAGTTAATCAAGGCTTCCATTTGAACGCTAACGAACGGTTCCAAGGTGATTTCACCAGCCCGGAGTTGCCCCATTTTCTCCGGGATATGAAATATGACTACCCAGGTGATCCGGAGTTCGGCCGAGAGTTGGTAGCAGCGGTCGAAGGCGCTGGATACCGCGCCATCGCTCACGAAGACCCCAATCTGACGCTCGAATACGGCACACTGATCCCCATGCGCCACGCTAACCCGGATGCGTCGGTTAAAGTCGTTCCCATCGCCGCCAATCAGTTTGCCAGCATCGAAGAAGGCCGAAAATGGGGAGAAATTCTGGCTCAAACTATCAAAGACAGCGACCGTAAGGTCGCCCTGTTCGCCAGCGGCTCACTCTCCCACCAGTTTTTTCCCAACTCCGAATCCATCGAAGGCGCATTTGAGGTCAATAAAGAGTTTAACAAACAGGTCGATTTGCGGGTGCTCGAACTTTGGCGGGACGGACGCACCAGGGAGTTCCTCGCCATGCTGCCCGATTATGCCCAGCGCTGTTACGGCGAATGCGGCATGGTCGACACGGCCATGCTGTTCGGCCTATTAGGCTGGGACGGCTATACCGGTAAGGGAGAGCAGATTGGTGACTACTTCGGCAGTTCCGGCACCGGTCAGGTCAACGTTGATTTCGACCTGCCGGCTTAAGACGTAGGTTACTCCTTATCGGATACCCCCGCCTCTTCGAACGTCGCCATGCCGGTGTGACAGGCGACAGCGGTTTTGAGGATGCTGATAGCCAGCGCCGCGCCGGTGCCTTCGCCTAGACGCATCCCGAAGTCGAACAGGGGTTTTTTATCTAGTTTTTCCAACAGGCGGCGGTGGCCGGGCTCAGCCGAAACATGGGCCACGACGCAGTGGTCGAGAGCTTTCTCGTCCATGGCATGCAACGCGGCGGCGGCTGAACAGGTGACGTAGCCGTCCAGGAGCACCGGAATGCGCGACACCCGCGCCGTCAGAATTGCACCGCAGATAGCCGCCATTTCCCGCCCGCCGAAGCAGCGGAGTACTTCCAATCCGTCAGTCAGCGCCGCTTTGTGAAGCATGACGCTTTCTTCGACGACGCGGATTTTATTTGTGAGGGCGTCGCCCTCGACACCGGTGCCCGGTCCGACCCAGTCGGCGGCGGACCCGCCGTAAAGGGCGTGGCACATGGCGGCCGAGGCCGTTGTATTACCGATACCCATTTCGCCGGCGCAGATAACATCCAATCCCAGATCGACACCGGACATACCGAACGCAATGGCTTCGGCGCAGTCGGCATCGTCCATAGCTGGTTCGCGGCTAAAATCCCGGGTGGGGACTTCGACGGCAACTTCCAGAACGCGCAGTTCGGCATCCTGGGTTTTGCACATCTGGTTGATGGCAGCGCCGCCGGCCTGGAAATTGGCCACCATTTGGTGGGTGACTTCAGCCGGGTAGGCGGAAACACCCTGGGCCGTAACGCCGTGACTGCCAGCAAATACCAATACCCGCGGCACGTCGACTTTAGGCGGATGGCGGCCCTGCCAGGCGGCCAGCCACTCGGCCAGTTCCTCCAACCGGCCAAGCGATCCTGGCGGTTTGGTCAGATTGGGTTCTCTTTCCTGCGCCATAGCGACGGCGTCTTCGTCCGGGCCCGGAATTTTACTCAGAATATCGCGAATGGTCGCAAGAGAGGTAACTGGTTTATCCGACATGTTGTATCCGTTTTTCAATTTGGGGAAAATTTTCTATTGAATATATTGTTTGAATAACGCTGTAATACAAGGATGTTCACGTTAGCAAAAGCATAAAACCGGGAATGGAAAAAATTGGCTAAAGATTCTAAAAATAAAGACAAAAAAGACTCCGCAGAAAAGGCGAAACACATCGTGGAAGCAGCCGAACTGGATGATGGAGACGGTGGTGATTTTGACTATATTGACGCCGAGGAGCCTTTCCACAAAAGATTTTGGCGGCAGTTACCCGATCACCAGGGGTGGTTGGCCGATCTGAAAATTTGTGTCGGCGTTCTGACCAGAATTCCCGTGCCGCCGTCTTCGCTGCCCGAAGACTTATCCGTCTCGGGAGCCTCCCGCTATTTCCCGCTGGTCGGCGGCGCCATCGGTCTGCTGGGTGGAATTGCCGTAATGCTCGCCGCTTGGTTGTCTTTTTCTCCCATTGTTACTTCGGTATTTGGTTTGCTGGCCATGACCCTGGTGACCGGCGCCCTGCACGAGGACGGCCTTGCTGATACTATTGACGGGCTGGGCGGCGGCAGTACCCGCGAACGGCGGCTCGCTATTATGCACGACAGTCAGATTGGCAGTTTCGGTGTTGTCGCCTTGATTTTCAACTTTGCGCTCAAATGGGCGGCGCTAACGACCATTGTTGGGATAAGCGTAGGGGACGCCGTGTTCTCGCTGATCGCCGCCGCCGCCGCATCCCGTGCGGTTTTACCCGTCGTCATGCATTATGTGCCGATCGCCCGGGAAGACGGGTTGAGCGCAGATGCCGGCCGGCCGGGATTTGACCGGGCTACTGTGGCCTTTCTTATCGGTTCGGCGTTTTTAATTTTTTGCCTCGGCTTTCAGACCGGTATTGTCTCACTGGTTTTGGGAGCAGCGGTCGCGGCAATGTTCATTTATTTTGTCGCCAACAGGATCGGCGGCCAGACCGGCGATGTTCTAGGGGCCACACAACAAATCACGGAAGGGGTGGTCCTGCTGACCATAGTCATGGTGAAAGTATGAACAATGCAACGCGCTGGTGGTGGATTCGCCACGCGCCGTCGGCTGGCGAAATGGGGGTGATTCATGGTCAGGACGAAGTCGACGCCGATTTGTCGGACACCGAGGCCATTGCCGACCAGAAAAGCCGCTTGCCGAAAGATGCCGTTTGGCTGACCAGTGGCCTCGCCCGGGCCGTTCAAACCGCCGGAGCACTGGGCGCACCGGACAATTGCCGCGCCGTTTCCGAACTGATGGAACAAAGCTATGGCGATTGGAATGGTATGAGGTGGGCGGATATCAAAGGTGAGGAAGTCAAAGGATTCTGGCAGAATTTCGCTACCAATTCACCACCCAATGGTGAAAGCTTCGTCCAGATGGTCGAACGGGTGTCCGAGGCCATAGCCTCCCTTAATCATGAATATCACGGCCGCGACATCATCGCCGTTACCCATGCCGGCACCATCCGGGCGGCTCTGACAATGGCCCTAAACATGTTCGCCCAGTCGGCGCTATCTTTGCAGATAGACAATATCTCATTGACTCGCATTGACGCGGTTCATGACAATACCGGTCCGGCTTGGCGGGTGGCAACAATAAATATGACTGCCCGCTCGGGCTCACTGCCCATCATTTTTAAACCGACGAAATAGGGGGAAATAAATTGTACCGGGAATGGTTTAATTGATAGCTAAAAGCAATGAGGTTCGGTTCAGATGACCAATGGCAGTTTTGATATATCGTTGACCGAATTAACGTTCGTGCTGGGTGGTGCGCGCTCGGGTAAAAGCGCTTTTGCCGAAAGTATCGTCGAGGAGACCGGCGGCGGGATTTATGTAGCGACGGCGCAGGCGCGGGACAATGAAATGGCCGCCCGCATTGAAGCCCACAAGAAGCGGCGTGGCCCGTCCTGGCAGTCCATTGAAGAACCCACCGATCTGGCGGAAACGCTGGTTGACCTCAATGGGAACCAGGTTCCCGTTCTGGTCGATTGCCTGACCCTTTGGTTGAGCAATATCCTCGAGATCGAAAGGAATATCGATAATGAAATTGCAACCTTGTGTAATGTGGCTTCGTCACTAGACTACCCCGTCGTTTTCGTTTCAAACGAGATCGGATTGGGCGTCATACCGGAGAACGTTTTGGCTCGGCGTTTCATCGATCTACACGGCAGCATGAATCAATGGGTGGCGACGGTGGCCGGTCAGGTCGTAATGGTAACTGCCGGGATCGCCCACAGGATTAAATAAGCGCACAGCTTAAAAGTATAAAGTTAGGAACATTTATGAACATTACTGCCTCCCAAAAGGCACATGTGGCGGCGAAAGTGCCTGTAACAGTCATTACAGGTTTTCTTGGTGCCGGTAAAACCAGCCTGATCCGCCATTTACTGGAAAACGCCAACGGCAAGAAGCTCGCCCTGATCATCAACGAGTTCGGCGACCTTGGTATCGACGGCGATATATTGAAAGGCTGCAGTGATGAAACCTGCACCGAAGACGATATCCTGGAACTGACCAATGGCTGCCTCTGCTGCACCGTGGCCGATGATTTCATTCCGACACTTGAATTCCTGCTGGATCGGCCGGACCGGCCCGATCATATCGTAATCGAGACCTCCGGATTGGCGCTTCCCAAGCCTTTGGTTAAAGCTTTTCATTGGCCGGAAGTGCGGTCGCGCACCACCGTGGACGGCGTTGTCACCGTGGTTGATGGCCCGGCTGTATCCGCCGGTTTCTTTGCCGATGATCCAGAACTGGTGGCGCAGCAACGGGCTGCAGACGAGACGCTTGATCATGACAACCCGCTGGAGGAAGTGTTCGAGGATCAATTGGCCTGCGCTGATATGGTGATCGTCAGCAAGTCTGATCTGATGGAAGGCAACGCCTTGGGCGAGGTGTTGGCACTGATCGATAATTCAGCCCGTGATGCTGTGGAAGCGGTCCCGGTTGTTCATGGTCGGTTGGATCCCGAACTGGTGCTTGGATTGAGTTCCGCGGTCGAAGATGATGTCGATGCCCGCTGGTCCCACCATGACGATCTCGATGGTGAGCACGACCACGATGATTTCGAAACCTTCATCGTCGATGTCGCGGCGGCGGAAAATCCACTTGAACTGGCGGAACGCGTGACCAAGGCCCTATCTTTAAAAGGCGTTCTCAGGGTTAAGGGCGTCATCGAGGTTACCGGTAAGCCTTCCCGGCTGGTTGTTCAGGGCGTCGGTGAACGGGTTGAGCACTACTACGACCGACCCTGGAATGATGATGAAAGACGGCAAAGCCGGTTGGTCATCATCGGTTTGAACGGTCTCGAACAAGGCAAGATCGAAACTCTTTTGCGTCCGGTTTAAGTTTAACAGGCTAAGGGCCGCCCATGCATCTTCTTGTTACCCAGCCTGGAGAAATCAGCGACGGTACAGAGGCCGTCGATCTTGGCCAGACGCCGGGCGATATTGTTTTTCTTTCCGCCGCCGCCAGCGATTTGTCGATCCTGGTTGAAGCCCATGCAGGGCTGGGAGAGAGCCAACCCTCTCTGCGGCTCGCCAATCTTATGCAGCTCGGCCACAACATGTCGGTCGACGTTTATGTGGAAAATACCATTGCCAAAGCGCGGCTGGTGGTAGTGCGGCTTCTGGGCGGATTGGGCTATTGGCCTTATGGTATTGAGCAAATTCAGACTGTCTGCCGGGACCACGGTATCAAGCTTGCGGTTATACCAGGCGATGACCAGCCTGATCCGGAATTGACCGATGCGTCGAACGTGAACCCGGAAACCTGCCATCGACTCTGGCAATATTGTCTGCATGGCGGATTGGCCAATACGGAAAACCTACTGCGTTACGCCGCCGACCTCATCGGCGATAATGATGAGTGGCTGGAGCCGGCGCCATTGGTGCGGGCGGGACTCTACTGGCCAGGCATAGACCAGCCTACTGTCGAAGAAGTCAGGCGACATTGGACTGAAGGTGCAGCGACTGCGGCACTGGTGTTCTACCGAGCTCTTCTGCAGGCCTCGGATCTGGCCCCCATCGAGGCCTTAATCGAAGCGCTGCGGGATAACGGGCTCAATGCCCTACCAGTGTTTGTCGGCAGCCTGAAAGACCCGGTATCTGCCGAAATCGTGATACAAACTTTTAACGAAGTGCCGCCTGATGTTATTTTAAACTGCACCGGGTTCGCTGTTTCTTCGCCCAATGTTGCGACCCTGGGTGGCGATACCCAGTGGACGCCTTATACGGACGCCGACTGTCCGGTCTTTCAGGTTATCCTATCCGGCGGAACGGTCGAGGAATGGCAGGAGGGCGCGCGGGGGTTGACGCCCCGGGACCTAGCCATGAATGCGGCCTTGCCGGAGGTCGACGGTCGTCTGATCAGCCGTGCCGTATCATTCAAGAAAAGCCTGCAATTCGATGCAGCAACCGAGGTCGCTGTCGTTAAGCACCAACCGGTACCGGACCGCGTGGATTTTGTGGCGCAGCTGGCAGCCGCCTGGGCGCGCTTGCGCCGGACTGTTGCCGCCGATCGCCGAATCGCCATCATTGTCGCCAACTATCCCAACAAGGACGGCCGGCTGGGAAACGGCGTCGGCCTGGATACGCCAGCCGGGGTCATCCAGGCTTTTGAAAAGCTGATGGAGTGCGGTTACGACCTGGGTAAGGAGGTGCCCGCAACCGGCAAGGAAATTATGGATCGGCTGCTGGCGGGGCCCACCAATGCAGCCGGTGAGCGTATCGGGGGCGAATTATTCAGCCTTAATGACTACCGCGTATTTTTTGCGGCTCTGCCAGAAGATGTTCAGGCCCAAGTGATCGATCGCTGGGGGGCACCGGAAAATGATCCGTTCCATGCCGACGGTGATTTCGTGCTGCCAGCGCACCGGTTCGGTAATATCGTTCTCGCCGTGCAGCCGGCCCGGGGCTACAACATTGATCCGACTTACTCTTATCATGACCCAGATCTAGTGCCGCCTCATGGCTATCTGGCGTTTTATGGCTGGCTGCGCAGGCAGGTGGACATTCACGCCGCCATCCATTTCGGCAAGCACGGTAATCTGGAATGGCTGCCCGGCAAGGCCCTGATGATGAGTGAAAACTGCTTCCCCGAAGCAGCGCTCGGCCCGATGCCACACCTCTATCCATTTATCGTCAATGATCCGGGTGAGGGTACGCAGGCCAAGCGCCGCTCCCAGGCAGTGATTATCGATCATTTGACGCCGCCCCTGACCCGCGCGGAAAGCTACGGCCCGCTTAGGGATTTGGAGCAGCTGGTGGACGAATATTACCAGGCCGCCGGCATGGATCCGCGCCGGCTCAAGGTTCTGACGGAGGAGATACTTGATCTCAGTGCCGGCATCGGCCTGGACAAAGATGTGGGCATTGTTAAGGACGATCAGGAAACTGAAGCACTGGCAAAAATCGACAATTACCTTTGTGAACTGAAGGAAATGCAGATCAGGGATGGACTGCATATTTTCGGCGCTTCCCCCGGCAGGGATCAGGAAACAGATTTGCTGATTGCGCTAACCCGATTGCCCCGGGGGCAGGGTGAGGGGGCGGACGCTTCATTGATCCGGGCGCTGGCGGCGGATTTCGGGTTTGACGGCTTCGATCCTTTGGATTGCGATATGGCGGCGGACTGGTCCGGGCAGAAACCGGAATCTTTGTCGGCATGCGGGGACCAATGGCGCAGCAACGGCGATACGGTGGAACGGCTTGAATTGTTTGCCCGGGCATTGGTATCGGGTGACGCGCAGCTTCCTACCGCCATGAGCACGAGCGCCGAAGTGCTGGTATTTATCAAGGAGCAGTTGCGCGGCATGGTGGCCTCCTGTGGTGATCAGGAACTCGCCGGTTTGGCTGCCGGGCTGGACGGCCGGTTTGTTGCTCCCGGTTCCAGCGGTGCACCGACACGCGGGCGGCTGGATGTTCTGCCGACGGGCCGAAACTTTTATTCGGTCGATGTGCGGTCCGTGCCAACGCCGGCGGCCTGGGCGCTGGGCTGGAAATCGACGACGCTGCTGATAGAGCGGCATTTCCAGGAACATGGTGAGTTTCCGCAGCGCTTGGCCATGAGCGCTTGGGGTACCGCCAACATGCGTACGGGTGGCGACGATATCGCCCAAGCTCTCGCCTTGATGGGTGTTCAGCCGGTGTGGGACAAACAGGCCAATCGGGTTACCGGTTTCGAGGTTATGCCCCTGGATGTGCTGGGGCGGCCCCGGGTCGATGTGGTGTTCCGCATATCCGGCTTTTTCCGGGACGCTTTTCCGGCCCAGGTGGAACTATTGGATTCGGCGTCCCGTGCCGTTGCAGCCCTGGATGAATCGGCGGCCAGCAATCCCTTGGCGGCTCAGGCTAAAAAAGACGCTTCGGCCCTGCAGGATGCCGGTGTGGAGGTCGAGGAAGCGAAATTCAGAGCCGGGTTTCGGGTATTCGGTTCCAAGCCAGGAGCCTATGGCGCCGGACTGCAGACCTTGATCGACGAACACTGCTGGGGTGGGGATGAAGATCTGTCTCGTGCTTATGTGGCCTGGGGCGGCTACGCCTATGGCGGCGGCGCCGAGGGCGAAGCGGAGAACAGCCTGTTTGAAGCCCGTCTCAAGGGTGTGGAGGTGGTGGTGCATAACCAAGATAACCGGGAGCATGATCTGCTGGACAGTGACGACTATTACCAGTTCGAGGGTGGAATCACGGCGGCGGTACGTCATTTGTCGGGTGAGCAGCCCACTGTTTACCACAATGATCATAGCCGTCCCGAAACGCCTAAGGTCAGAACCCTGCAGGATGAAATCGGCAGGGTGGTACGCGCCCGGGCCGCCAATCCCAAATGGATCAAAGGGGTGATGCGCCATGGCTACAAGGGCGCGTTTGAGATTGCCGCCACGGTGGACTATCTGTTCGCCTTTGCCGCCACGGCCCGTGTGGTGGAGGACCATCATTTTGACGCCTTGTTTGAGGCTTATCTGCAAAACGAAGAAGTGAGGGATTTCATCGCCGAGAACAACGCTCCCGCCCTTAGCGAAATCGCCAAAAGATTTGAGGAAGCCATCGAGCGCGGTTTCTGGCATCCTCGATCCAATTCTGTGGGGGGCTTGCTCGAGGGGATTATTTCAGGAGACGCTGCATGACCGATAATTTAACGGAAGAAGAGGTTAACGAAATCGCCAACAAAAAACGGCGTAAGCACAAGGAAGCCAAGGATAAAATTCTGGCGACGAAAACCAAGGAAGGCGGACTGCTGATCGTTCATACGGGCAAGGGCAAGGGCAAGACCACCGCTGCTCTGGGCATGGTCGCCCGGGTTATCGGCCACGGCAAAAATGTCGGTATTGTCCAGTTCGTCAAAGGCAAGTGGGAGACTGGTGAACGCGTGGTGCTGGAGGCCTTTCCCGATCAGGTCACCATGACGGCTATGGGCGAAGGCTTTACCTGGGAAAACCAGAACAGAGCTCGGGATATTGAGGCCGCCGAGGCCGCATGGATCCGGGCCAAGGAAATGATCCAGGACCCGAAAAATTCCTTGGTGCTATTAGATGAGATAAATATCGTGCTGCGTAATGATTACCTGCCCATCGAAGAGGTAGTTAATTTTCTGAAAACCAAACCGGCAAACGTGCACGTCATCTGCACGGGCCGCAACGCCAAGCTCGAATTGATCGAAGCCGCCGACCTGGTGACCGAAATGACCGAGGTTAAGCACCACTTCCGGGCCGGCTATAAAGCGCAGACGGGAATCGAGTTCTAGAGACGAGTTTAATCCATGACCGCCAAATCTCTCATGTTTCAAGGTACCGGGTCCGACGTCGGCAAGTCGCTGGTGGTGGCCGGGCTTTGTCGGGCGCTGGTCCGGCGGGGGATGGCAGTGCGGCCTTTCAAGCCGCAGAACATGTCCAACAATGCTGCGGTGACGCCTGATGGCGGGGAGATCGGCCGGGCCCAGGCCTTACAGGCGAAAGCCTGCGGCGTGCCAACGTCGACCGCCATGAATCCGGTTCTCCTCAAGCCGCAATCGGATATTGGTGCACAGCTGGTGGTCAACGGCAAAGTCGTCGGCAATTTTAAGGCTCGGGACTACCAAAGCAAAAAACCTGAACTGCTGGCGGCTGTGCTGAAAAATTTTAAAGACCTAAAGAATGAAGCCGATTTCATCCTGGTAGAGGGGGCGGGGAGCGCCGCCGAAGTTAATCTTCGCGACGGCGATATTGCAAATATGGGCTTCGCCACGGCCAGCCGGACGCCGGTGGTTCTGATTGCCGATATCGATCGCGGCGGGATCATCGCCAGCGTTGTCGGCACCTGGGCCTTGTTGCCGGAAGAGGAGCGGCAACTGGTTGCCGGTTACGTGATCAATAAATTCCGGGGTGACGTGTCGCTCTTCGATGACGGCATCAAAATTATCGCACAGGAGACCGGACTGAAATGTTTTGGCGTTATTCCGTATCTAGCAGCTGCCCGGCAACTGCCGCAGGAAGACGCCATGTCTCTCGAAAACCGAATGCGGGATGGCGAGGGAGGAAATGAAAATGGCTCAATCAGAATTGCCGTTCCCAAACTAGCCCATATTTCCAACTATGATGATTTTGATCCTTTGGCCGCCGAGCCGGATGTGGATCTACAGTATATCCCGCCGGGGACGGCGCTCCCTGGGGATGCCGATCTGGTGATCCTGCCGGGCTCGAAAACCACCATCGCCGACCTGGCCGATTTCCGGCAACAGGGCTGGGATATCGATCTGCGGGCCCATGTTCGACGTGGTGGCCTGGTGCTGGGTCTGTGCGCCGGCTATCAGATGCTGGGCCGCGTCATCTGGGACCTGGAGCAGATTGAGGGTGACACAGTATTGGCCGAAGGGCTCGGTTTATTGGATGTTGAGACAGTTCTGGCCGGCGATAAGACACTGACCGAGGTAGCCGGCAAAGCGGAAGGCCTCGGCGCAATTAGCGGCTACGAAATGCATATCGGGGACACCACGGCAACGGGCGATAACGGCCACTACCTCACCATTGACGGCTTGTCTTTGGGAAGTATGTCGGAAGACGGCAAAATCATGGGCTGTTATCTGCACGGCCTGTTTGCCGCCGACGAGTTCCGTGCGTCGTTTTTGGGCAAGATCGCTGATCGAAATGGCGGGTTAGCATACGATATCCAGGTGGAGCAGTCCCTCGACGCCATTGCCGCTTCGCTGGAAGAGGTGCTCGATGTGGATGGAATCATAGTGGCCGCTAATTAAGCTTATTTGGAGATAACCGCACACATGATGACCAGGGCACTGAGCAAAAGGCAGCCGTTCAAATACAGAACCAATGCCCGGTCGATGTCTTCGGCATTGGCATCTTCTTTACCGTCACCGATCCATTCCCCCTCGACGGTTTCGCCCGCGTAGGCGCGGGGACCGGTCAAGCGCACATTAAGCGCGCCGGCCATGGCGGCTTCGGGATAACCGGCATTTGGCGAAAGTTGCTTCAGGGCGTCCCGGCGAATGATCCGCCAGCTTTCTTTGTGGCTGTTGCCTCCCAATATCAAAGCACCCAGGCAGAAAATCAGACCGGACAGGCGGGCCGGCAGATAGTTGGCTGCATCGTCGAGCTTGGCGGCGGCCCAGCCGAAGGCCAGATATTTGTCGTTACGGTAGCCGATCATGCTGTCCGCCGTATTGAGGGCTTTATAGACCAGCAGCCCGGGAAGCCCGAACAAAATCGTCCAGAATACCGGCGCTACCACGCCGTCGGAGTAGTTTTCAGCCAAGGATTCGATGGCCGCCCGGGATACGCCGGCTTCGTCCAGTTCTTGGGTTTTACGCCCGACAATCTGGGCCACCGCCTGCCGCGCCGCATCGATAGGTTTGGTTTTCAACGCTAGGCTAACCGCTGCCACATGTTGATACAGGCTGCGCTGGGCAATCAGGGTCGAAATGGCCAGTGTCTGCCAGACCCAACCATAGGGAAGGGTTTTGAAAAAATCCAGCAGACCCCAGCCGACCGCGCCGGCGACACCCAGCAAGATCGCGACAGCGACGATACCGAGAAATCGGCGCGAGGCGTCTCCCAGTCCTTCTGAGTTTAGCAGATTGTCGAGACCACTTACCAGCCACCCCAACAGGACAGTAGGATGGGGAATGATCCGGTAAAGCCATTTCGGATCGCCGAAAACAGCGTCGATAGTCAAGGCAATGACCAGGATGGAGAAAATGGTGATTTCAGCCATGGGGACTCGTAACAGGCAGTGCTTTCTGGGTCAAATTTTTGGGGAAAATAGTGTCTCCAGCGGGATTTTATTCCTTTAGCGATGGTATTTGACAGAGTATGATCCAGCCCAATCACGAAATTTTCTGAGTTTGGAGACAGCATGAGTAAAATCGGCGTAATGATCTGTGGTCACGGTAGCAGGAGCGAGGAAGCAGTCGCTGAATTCGCCGCCCTGGAGATCGAGCTCGCCAAAAGGTTCCCGGAATATCCAGTGGAATACGGATTTCTGGAATTCGCGACACCGATTATCCGCACGGGTTTGGATGCCCTCCGCGATCAAGGGGTGGACCATATCCTGGCCGTGCCCGGCATGCTGTTTTCCGCCAACCATGTGAAAAATGACATTGCTTCCGTGCTCAATGAATATGAAGCGAACAATCCGGGGTTGGAGATCGGCTACGCCCGCGCCTTGGATATCGATCCTAAAATGCTGCAGGCGGCGGAGGCGCGTATTCGGGCCGCTCTGGAAACAGCAGGCGGCGATATTTCTATGGAAGACACCTTGCTTATGGTGGTGGGGCGTGACACTTCCGATCCAGATGCCAACAGCGAGATCAATAAAATCGGCCGTATGCTGTGGGAAGGTATTGGTTTCGGCTGGGCAGAAATATGCTATTCCGGTGTAACCTTCCCGTTGGTGGCACCAGGATTGGAACACGCCGTGAAGCTCGGCTACAAACGCATCGTCGTATTCCCCTATTTCCTTTTTACTGGCATTCTGGTGGACCGCATTTATTCTATTACCGATGAAATTGCGGCACAGAACCCTGACATCGATTTCATCAAGGTGGACTATCTGAACGATCATCCGCGGGTGCTCGATACTTTTGAAGAACGGGTGCGCGGCATTCTCGACGGTGACAACAACATGAACTGTCAGCTTTGCAAGTACCGGGAACAGATTGTCGGCTTCGAAGATCACCAAGGTCTGCCCCAGATGAGCCACCATCACCATGTTGAGGGCATTGGCACAGGCGATGCTGGCGATGAGGCACCTGATCATAATCTTTCCCATGATCAAACCCACGATCATTCCCATGATCAAACACATGGGGATGACGGCGGTCACGGGCATCATCACGCGCCTCACCCACATGCTGACCATCCTCATGGACCGGGCAAGCGAAATCCGGAGGCGGCCGAGTAATCCGATAGGGTGAATGGCGGGGTAAACACTCTATGAGCTATATCAAGGATCCAACGGAAATCTACCGGGTATCCTTCGCCGCTATCCGCCGCGAAGTGGACCTTTCGCCATTTCCAAAACAGTTACACAATTTGGTTCTGCGCATGGTGCATGCTGTCGCCCAGCCGGAAATCACTGAGAATATTGCTTGGCGAGGGGATGCCGCGACGGCGGCTCTAAGCGCGATTAATGAAGGCGCTGCCATTTTGGCCGATGCCAATATGGTAATGGCGGGCATCATGAAAGACAGGGTGACGTCAGACTCTCCGGTTATCTGTATGCTCAGGGACGAAAGCGTACCGGCCCTGGCACAAAATCTCGGAACCACCCGGTCTGCTGCTGCCGTCGAATTGTGGCGGCCTCATCTGGCGGGTGCTGTGGTGACCATCGGCAATGCGCCAACGGCTCTGTTCCATCTTCTGGAGATGCTGACTGATAGGGATTGCCCGCGACCGGCTGCGATCCTGGCTTTTCCCGTTGGTTTCATTGGTGCCGCCGAATCGAAGCAGGCTTTGATTGACAGCAATATCGATGTGCCTTTTGTCACCCTCAAGGGGCGGCAGGGGGGAACACCTTTGGCTGCCGCCGCCGTCAACTCAATCCTACTGGAGGGCGACGCATGACGGCTTGGTTGACCATCATCGGAATTGGCGAAGACGGTTGGGAAGGACTTGCACCGATTGCTCGCTCGGTTGTCGAGGATGCTGATTGGATCGTTGGCGGCGAACGCCATCTGGCATTTCTTCCAGATATGAAAGGCCAACAGATTCAATGGGAATCTCCCTTCAAAAAGTCTTTTGACAGGATCAAAGAATTAGAGGGCGAGAAAGTCGTTGTGTTGGCCACCGGTAACCCCATGTGGTTCGGCGTTGGCGCCAGCCTCAAGCGAGCTTTTCCTGAATTTGATATGCGGATTATTCCCGCTTCTTCGGCTTATTCTTTGGCCGCCGCTAGAATGAACTGGTCTATACCGGATATCGAATGTTTGACCGTCCACAGTCGCCCCCTGGATTCGGTACGAGCTTTCCTGCGGCCGGATGCCAGGCTGATCATCCTGTCGAGAGACGGATGTACGCCTAGCCAATTGTCGGCATTTCTCACGAATAGCGGCTATGGGGGGAGCGAGATGACGGTCCTTTCGCAACTTGGCGGGCCGGCTGAAGCGCGGATTGAGGGCACCGCTGAAAGCTGGCGTAATGATACCGTATCTGACCTCAATATCATCGCACTTCATTGCATAGCCGGTGAGGGCGCGGTTGTTTTGGGGCGGACGCCAGGATTACCGGACGACGCCTTTGTCCATGACGGCCAACTGACCAAACGGGAGGTCCGGGCAGTAACCCTGTCGGTGCTCCAGCCGATGCCAGGACAGCTATTGTGGGACGTTGGGGCCGGCTGCGGCTCGGTCGCCATTGAATGGATGCGGGCGGCGGCCAATACCAGGGCCGTGGCCATCGAAAACAATGCCCGCCGGTGTGAATTGATCGAAGAAAATGCACTGGCGCTCGGTGTGCCGGAACTCGAGTTGGTTAAGGGCGAGGCGACGGCGTTATTGTCAAATTTGAAATCGCCTGACGCCGTCTATATCGGCGGCGGACTGACTTCTGGTAATTTAATCGCAACATGCTGGAATTCGTTAAATCCCTACGGGCGGCTCGTCGTCAACGCCGTTACCTTCGAGGGTGAGAGACTACTGGCCGAAGCCATGGAAGAATATGGTGGTGAACTGGTGCGCATTGAGATTTCCCGCAATCAATCCATGGGGCGGTTCCAAGGATGGCAGCCGTTCAAACCGGTCACGCAATGGAGAATAAATAAAATTGAATGACACAAAAATATGGGGGTTGGGCCTGGGGCCTGGCGACCCGGACCTGATTACGGTCAAATCCTTGAAAATATTGCAGCAAGTGGATGTCATCGCTTATCCGGCGCCCCTGGAAGGCGACAGTCTGACGCGCACCATCGCCGCGCCTCATTTAAGGGGCGACCAGGCTGAAATAGCCATTCGCGTGCCCATGGTGGTGGAGCGTTATCCCGCTCAGGAAATTTATGACGGTGCGGCATTGGAAATTGCTGACCATGTGCGCCAGGGGAAAAGTGTCGCCATCCTGTGCGAAGGCGATCCGTTTTTCTATGGATCTTTTATGTACCTGTTCAGCCGCCTGGCGGAAGAATTTGAGATCGACGTCGTTCCGGGGGTAAGCTCGCTGGCCGCCAGCGCCGCCGGTCTGGGCATGCCTTTGTCGGAAAGAAACGAAGTGGTGACGGTGATCCCGGCGCCCCTCGATGAAGCGGAAATTGAAGCCCGTCTCAAAGCGACCGAGGTGGCGGCGATTATGAAAGTGGGCCGGCATTTCAAAAAAGTAAAACGGGTGTTGGACAGGCTCGGTTTAACGGTGCACGCCGGTTACATCGAGCGGGCGACCATGAAAGAACAGCGCATCTTGGATCTGACTGAAATGGCCGACGACGAAGCGATCTATTTTTCCATGATAATCGTGCGCCGCGATGGGGGAGATCAGCGATGACCTCCCAACCTGTTTTTGTGGTGCTGAATGAAACGGGCGCAGCGCTGGCCCGGAAGGCGGCCGCCGCTATTGGCGGGGCGGAAGTGCATGGATTGACGGACCGCGTAACTACCGCCGATTTATCATTTCAATCGACGTCGGGGCATTTGAAAAGTCTGTTCGACGATGGCCGGGCCATCGTCGCCGTCGCCTCTACCGGGATTGTCATTCGATCCCTGGGTGAAGCTCTTAGTGACAAACAGACCGAGCCGCCCGTTCTCAGCGTATCGATCGATGGAAAATCCGTGGTGCCTTTGTTGGGCGGACATCATGGCGCGAACAAGCTGGCCAGGGAATTGGCCAAGGCGTTGGATGGGCAGGCGGCGATCACCACGGCGGGCGATAGCCGCTTCGGCTTGGCCCTGGATGATCCGCCCAGGGGCTGGCGCTGCGTTGACCGGGCGTTGAGCAAGCCGGTCATGGCGGCGTTGCTGGCGAGCGAAGCTGTTTCTCTGATTAATGAGACCGAGGACAAAGTTGATATTTCCTGGCTGACGGAATCGGCGGCCGGCTTTTCCGATGACGCCGATCAAACCATCCGCCTGACCCATAGCCTGCCGGTAGATGGATCCGCTGAGTTGGCGCTTTGTCCCGCGATTTTGACCCTGGGGATCGGCTGTGAACGTGGCGTCAAGACTGACGACCTGGCGAAATTCGTGCGGGAAACGCTGGTACGGGAAGGGATCGCCAAGCAAGCCGTGGCCTGTGTCGCCACGGTGGATATCAAAGAGGATGAAACAGCAATTCGCGAAGTGGCGAACCTGGGCGGCATACCGCTTCGGCTCTTTACCCCGGAACGCCTTGAAGAGGAAACACCCCGGGTGACCGATCCGTCCGATTACGTCTTTGAAACCGTCGGTACCCACAGCGTTGCCGAGGCTGCCGCCTTGGCCGCTGCGGGACCGGATGCGGAACTGATCGTTGCCAAGCGAAAGGGTGAGGGCATGACCTGCGCCGTGGCACGTTCCCCCTGTATTATCGATCCTGATCAAGTGGGGCGTGGAACCGGTCGACTAGTGGTGGTGGGCATAGGTCCCGGCACCAATGATTGGCGGGCGCCGGAAGCGACCAGGCTAGTCGCCGGCGTTACCGATGTGGTCGGCTATTCGCTCTATATGGACATCCTCGGACCTCTTATGGACGGTAAGGTCCGCCACGACTACAAGCTGGGTGAGGAGAGCGACCGGGTGGCTGAGGCCCTGGATCTGGCGGCGTCCGGCAGAGAAGTCGCCTTGGTCTCCAGCGGTGATGCGGGCATTTATGCCATGGCCAGTCTGGTCTTTGAGTTGATCGAGACCGGCGGTAATGACGGCTGGCAGCGGTTGGAAGTACAAGTTGTGCCGGGTATTTCCGCCTTGCAGGCTGCGGCCGCCCGGGCCGGCGCTCCCCTGGGCCATGATTTCTGTACGGTCTCGCTCTCCGACCTGCTGACGCCCTGGGAAGTCATCGAAAACCGGCTGAAAGCTGCGGCGGCTGGTGATTTTGTTATTTCCTTATATAACCCTGTCTCCATGCGGCGGCGCGAACAGCTGGTCAAAGCGCGGGATATTATTCTCGGCGAGCGTGGTCCGGAAACGCCGGTGATCCTCGCCCGCAATTTGGGCCGGGAGGAGGAAAAGATCGATGTTATTACGCTCGGCGAATTACAACCCGATATTGTCGACATGCTGACCCTGGTGATGATCGGCAGCACGGAAACCAGGGCCTTCCAACGGGGGGATGGCTCCACCACCGTCTACACGCCACGCGGCTACAGCGGTAAGGAAAAATAGTCATGACGGTTCATTTTATCGGCGCCGGCCCCGGTGCTCCCGATCTTATAACGGTCCGAGGGCTCAATCTGATCAAATCCTGTCCGGTCTGCCTTTTTGCCGGTTCCCTGGTACCCGAGGAAGTGGTCGCCGCCGCGCCGGCTGATGCTGAAGTCATCGACACGGCGCCCCTGCATTTGGACGAAATCATTGCCAAAATTGATGAAGCCCATAAAGAGGGCCGGGACGTGGCGCGGGTGCATTCGGGCGATCCTTCAATTTATGGCGCCATTGCAGAACAAATACGCCGACTCGAGGACTTGGATATTCCTTATGACGTGACGCCCGGAGTGCCTTCTTTTACCGCCGCCGCCGCCGCTTTGGGTCGGGAGCTGACGTTGCCCGATATTTCTCAAACTATTATTCTCACCCGCACCGATGGCAAAGCGTCTTCCATGCCGGAGGGTGAGGACTTGGTATCGCTGGCCAAAGCCCGCGCCACCCTGGCCATTCATTTGTCCGTGCGAAACCTGAAAAAGGTGGTCGAGGAGTTATCTCCGGCTTATGGTGACGACTGTCCCGTAGTGGTGATCTATCGGGCCAGCTGGCCGGACCAACAGATCATTGAAGGAACCTTGGCCGATATAAGAAACAAAGTGCGCGATGAAAAAATTACCAGAACTGCACTAATTTTGGTCGGCCATGTGCTCGGCGGCGCGGACTTTACCGACAGCCGATTGTACGCCAAAGACCACAAGCACGTCTTACGTCCCCGCTAGCCAATCGATTACGCCTTCTTCGCTTTCGATTAAATCGCCTTCCGGCGGCTCTGGCCTGTCAATCATGATGACCGGCGTTTTGCGGTCCCGGGCGGCTAGCAGTTTTGCCACCAAAGGTCCGCCGCTGTTTTTTGAGACAACCACCTGAATATCGTACTTGGAGAGCAGCATGGTTTCACCGGACCGTTCGAAAGGCCCCCGCGCCAAAAGAAGAGAGTAGATATCAAAGGGGATGCTTTCCGGCGGCTCGACGGCGCGGATCAGGAAAAATTTGTCCTTCTGAATGGTGAACGCTTCCAGATTCTGACTGCCGGTAGAGAGAAACACCCGATCTCCCATATCAGATAAAAGACGGGCGGCTTCCTCATAATC